>NZ_JAUBVF010000146.1:0-2202 GCF_036705685.1 Microcoleus sp. AT3-A2 | reverse complement strand
ACTTTTGTTGCCTCTGTGGAAAAAATCCTGAAAGAATTTGGAGAAAACTATGTAATTAATTTTGTCTAGCTACTTACTCAAACGACTTTAGCACTCCGACCCAACAAACCGGGTTTTTTACCGAATCTGGGCCCAGAAACCAAGTATTGCTGTGAAAAAAACGGTTTCGATGCACCCGTGCGCTGGCGAACTAACTCAAAGATGTTATGATTAATATAGTTAATGCTCTCAAAAATCCGGTTTATTCCTATATTTACCGTGACTCGTTGTAAAATTCGTAGAAACCGGGTTTTTAACCCCCATTCGTAAGCCCAAAAATTGGCAAAAAATAGTAAAAAGTAAATGATAGAAACAGACACTGCGGCACAGATTTACACAGTAGAAAATACAGAGGAATTCGATCGCAGTAATGTCAATCAGCGATTAGATATTTGGCTGTCAAACCAGATACCGGACTTATCCCGATCGCGAATCCAAAGCCTCATATCACAAGGTAATGTCAAAGTCAACGACGAAACCTGCACATCGAAAAAAATATCAGTAAAAACGGGCGATCGCATCCACCTCACATTACCCGAAACCCAGCCCACAAAGTTGCAGCCCGAAGCAATTCCCCTCGACATCCTCTACGAAGACGACAGCCTAATTATCATCAACAAACCAGCCGGATTAGTCGTCCACCCAGCCGCTGGACACGCAGACGGTACATTAGTCAACGCCCTCTTAGCCCACTGTCCCTTAGCAGAAATAGGCGGAGTTCAGCGGCCGGGAATTGTGCACAGATTAGACAAAGATACGACAGGTGCGATCGCGATCGCCAAAACCGACATCGCCCACCAACACCTGCAAGCCCAACTCAAAACTAAAACCGCCCGCCGCGAATATTTAGGCATAGTTTACGGGGCTCCCAACACCGAAACAGGCACAATAGACCTACCCATCGGGCGGCATCCCACAGACCGCAAAAAAATGGCGGTAGTACCAGTAGAAAAAGGCGGTCGCCCCGCAGTTACTCACTGGACAATCAAAGAAAGAATCGGCAACTATTGCTTAATGCACTATCAATTAGAAACCGGCCGCACCCATCAAATTCGCGTCCATACAGCCGAAATAAAACATCCGATTGTCGGCGACCCGATGTACAGTTCCAACCGTTCTATCGGCGTCAATTTAACCGGACAAGCCCTCCACGCATGGCGGCTGACATTGCAGCATCCCGTAACCGGAGAATTAATAGAGGCGATCGCACCTTTGCCAGATCAATTCAATACCTTGTTGAAAATATTGCGCCTGCGATCTCACATTTGATAAGTGGTATAGCAGTCGCCAAAGCTGTTATGACAAGTCGCCATCAGGCGTTGAGAATGTTATCTACCTTGATTGCTTTGTTCAAGATTCCCTCCAGGATATGGTTTTGACCTTAACTGTTTTTTATAGCACAAGTATCACTTAGATGCTAGTGCAAGTCGGGGATGGTACTGTTCTGTGCAAATTTGTTGATGTCCAACATATCGATGTAGGCGTTTATCTGATTTCTCTTAATCTTATCTACTTTTATAGGTACGATCGAGTTCTTGCAACCCTGACACCAGATTGCCCAGTTCCATGACGTAAGCACCCCTAATCTTCTTTTTGTTGCTAAAACTCACCTTGGCATCGCTAAATACAACTACTGCAGTGACCTTGGTTAACTTTTTAGCTTTTTTGATAGCCGTGACTTCTTTGGCAATCTGTGCCAGAAAATCTTTCTCAAAATCTCTCAATTTCCCGTAAGATAGACGCTTGAGCACATCGCCATCCAACAGAACTACGGTTGAGTGAGACTTCACATCAAGGATAAAATTGACTCCTTTAGGCGATCGCAGCCACACATCGATATCCCCTACTTGCGGCAATCTTAAATTGTACTCAGCTATCCATCCAGATTGGATTAGGGACTCCAAAACTTGCTGAATCTTTTCTTCACCACACGCCCCTTGGTCAAATCTCTGAGACGACTTCCAAAACGTTTTCCCCTCCTCAATCAAAGGCAGGGCGATTAATGCCCCTATCAAAAGAGCTGCGACCAAAAATAAAGGAGCTAGCCCCTAGGTAGCGAATAAATAGACAAAATGGTACACTTGTAGACAAATATGCGGTGTACCATTTTGTTTAAGCTCGCGCGTTTTCGCAAAAAAGTTGGGATTATCAGTAAAGACACTC
>NZ_JAUBVF010000095.1:0-15730 GCF_036705685.1 Microcoleus sp. AT3-A2 | reverse complement strand
TTAGAAAGTTTTTTTAGTTATTTAGCAATGCACAAATTTAGGTGTTTGTCAAATTAATTTAGATGCGTTTACCCTGGGGTTTCCTCTGGAATATTTTCCAGGTTTTTTGCGTGTACATTTTGATATATCCTCAGACCATCTTTGTTAAGAATTGGGAATCGACCTTGAACGCATTCTCCTTCTTCTAAATGGTTAGCGCAAACCGTGCCTTGGGGTAAATCTTCGCAGGGTAGTGCCATTGCAGAAGTCATTGATAAAGCTCCCCTGGTTGCCAGATTTCGCCATTTGGATGCCAGCCACCTTTCTGCCATATTGGTGAATTCGGGACTGCCTATCATCAGTCCGAATTTATCGGATTTTAGCATCTGGATCTCCTGTCTTTCCCGCTTGTTATCTTCGGTACTTTCATCGCTGTTACTGATGATTTCGTCATCAATTGTAGTTGATAGTTTGTCTTGCTGTTCTTTGAGTTTTCTTTCGTTCAAACGCGCTAAATATGCTTCGCGTTTATCGTAATCTTCAATCATGGCTTGGCGCAATTTCATCGGGTCGCGCTGTAGTGCTGCTAGTCTTTGGGCTTCAGCTTTAGCTGCTGGCACTAGGTCTTGTCTTTGGGCTTCTTCGTCGAACCAAACCCCGGTGGACTGCCAGCTTGTTTGGGTGATGCCGATTTGACTGTTTTTGCGGTTTCCAAGGATGGCTTTGGGTAATTCGTAATCGCCACAAGGAATGAGTTCTTTGAGTTGTTTTTTATTGATGCCTTTGATGCTAGAGCGGTCTAAAATAAGTTGAGGTGTGTTCCCTTCAGAGTCTGCTAATGAGTCGAGTAAATTATCATCGGGACGGAGCGTTCCTTTAGCTAGAAAGCTGACTTGGGGTGTGGATTCTGTATTGTCTGTATTCCAACTGCGAAGCCAAGCGAAACGAAATTGGCTAGCTCGGTTTTTCTCGCCGCCGATGCTTTTGATTAACTCGGAACTGATTGCACCGTGACAGTCTCCGGTTCGATATTTAGCATATTGCGGGTCGGTGAAATCAACAATTTTTACTCGCAGGTTGTCGCATTCTGATACGCCGGACATACAAGTGCTGACGAGAAGGGAACCGTAGCGACAAGCGGTGTCTTTTTCGGTTACGAATAAGTCTCCTATCTTTTTGGCTAGGGTTTCGTCACCAAAGTAATAGCTGTTGCCAGATTGAAAGATCATGCGTCGCTTAATTCCGTCTTCTGGGTCGTGGATGCTGGCACGTAATTGGCTAGGATCTGGATTGGATTTGTCAAGTTTGACAATCATTAATGTCTTCAGTTCCTCTGGTTGAAACATTGCTTGCAAAATTGAGTGCCGCAGGATTTCTGGGTTGTTGAAAAATTTTCCTACATTTCGACCTTTGGCATCAGTGTAAGCGGCATCAAAAACGGGAATCTTGAGTCCTTGTTCGGTACAAACTGTGGCGACCATGAGTTGATTTCTCCCTAAAATCGAGGTGTTAGAATAAGAATTGTTGAAACAGTTGGTAAGGCAGGTAAGAAAAGTCTATCTAAGCCTTAACAGGTTGAAACTCGGTCAAGTGTTGACCGTTGGAAGTGTTTTTGAGGTGATTGAAATGGAACTAAAGGTTGATACAATTGTTAATCCGGCTCTGTTTGAAGATGAAGATACTGAGCTGATGGAATTGGCGATCGCTCCTGAAGATGAGGATAAATACCCATTCGTGCGTCCCAGCAGTGCTCCTGCGGATTTGATGGACAGACCGGGGAGGGTTATTGAAGAATGGGAGAATATGGACTTCGACGAGCGAATTCAGGCTGACCCTACATATATCGATAGGGTCTAGGCGTAGGGGGACACATAGCAGAGGCATGGGGTGTTTGGTTCGATGGGGCGGCGGTAGCCGCCCTGATATGGCCTCTTGGTTTGGCTATGCCCAATGGAAAATTTTCCATTGAATAAGCAGTTGCGGTGGGACAGTTTGCGACCAAACGTTCTTTGGAGAGTTTTCATGCAGGTTTGATTGTTTAGGTTCCTGCTCATCGTAAATTTTTACAACAAATTCGCGTTGTAGGCGTAGGAAATATGAAGCAGTTCGATTAGGTATTGGCTTAATAGGGTAGGAGTTTTTACTTTCCTAATTGCAGCACTATTTCCTTAATTAGAAATTCATCGCCGATTCAAAGACTGGGCGGAGACAATTGTGCAGTAGCTCAACTGACAAAGGGTTTGTGGGTAGTGCTTCTAACCCGTTATCATATTGCATATGATCCCCAGGGTACAAGATAGCTGCATATTGAACTACTCGCACCCCACCGACTCCACGAATGGCATCTCGATAGCTGTGCATCTTGTCAATGTCCTGTTTGAGAGGAACTTTACAACCTCCTCGCGAATCTACCTTGTACTTCGGATCGAATAGATAAATCCTAGGAACCTGGCTAGACGGATGCCTTACCTCTACGACAATATCTGGACGCTGGTCAAAGCTAATGCTGTAGGTGGCTGCACTTCGGTCGTTTGCAAAGGTGCGCTCCGGGGTAAGCGCCACTGATACTCCGGTCTGTGGATGCACCAGTTCTACTGCTATTTCTCCGTTTGGTAGCACCACCACCAACTCGTTTTCAATCGGGCGCATCAACCGATTGTGCTTTACCCGATATCCTTGCTCTGCTGCAACTTCCAGCAATACCTGGATTACTTGAAGTGTTCCCCATAGTTGATACAGGTATGGTAGATTCTGCAACGGCACATCCAGCGCCGATTGATCCAATCGGACTTCCATCTGTCTGCAAAACTCCAAAAAGCCCTCTAGGGCTGCCCGGTAAGCAGGACGCTTTAGCAAGACCATTGTCAACTGGTTGGTCAAAGACTGCGGTAAGCTGACTTCCGAAAGAAACTGTGCCTGTCTCTTAGCATCCCTTAGACTCTTTAGCAACATCTGTAGCTCTTGGATACAGTCCCTGTAATCATCGCGGGATGTCAGCAACTTTAGCTCACTCTGTCGCCGCTCTAGTCGCAGCAATCGCCGCTCAACTTGATGCACGTACAACTTCACCAGACGGTTTTCATACACATCCAACGTATGCTCCACTCGACAGTCGAGGACACGCACTGGTTTACCAAATTTGTCCAGATTGTGACCCCGCATTGCCTGGGGTAATCCGCTGATGGAAAGCCGCCGTGCCTGAGCCTGCGGAACCCATACCTGCTGCGATCGCAGGACTTGATGGGGGTCAAGTGCTAACTCTGGTAAAAGACTTTGCAATCCGGGTCGTTCCTCTGTACCCAAAATCGTTCGTCGTAGGCGGTTAAGTTCCTCTGCTAGCGTCGTTTCCGGTGGCGTTCGGAACACTAAATTACCAAATGCTCCAACCCGCTGTAGTGCCAGTGCCACTGCTGCTGGCAATCCCATTGATAAATCGGTTAGCAGTTGAGTAAAGGCATCTAGTGAAATCTTCTCCGGTAGAACTGTGACGCGCAGTTCTTCAACTGTACTTCCCCACTCTAAGCGCAACTGATAATAGCCAGGGTCTGATCGTTCCCACTCTGCAACTATGCAATCCCGACCTTGATGCTGTTGCAAATTTAGCTGACGACCTTGCCGAAACAACTGTACTTTTTGCAACTGGTTAGGTGGCAGCCGCACCTCGATCCACGCTGGTTGCCACTCCTTCGGCACCTCCAAACTCTTGCCTTCGATGCTGTAAAACCCTAACTTACTGGAAGTATGAAGTGAATCCATGTCCTTTAAATTTATCCAGCATATCTTTGGCTTTTTTATGGCTCAGTTCCAAGGTATTGTTCTCTGCAATCTTTAAAAATTCTTTTAATGCTTCTCCCACACGGCTATCTACTCCTTTAAACTTAGGCAATACCTTCTGGAGCAACTGTTCATCTAAGGCATCCTTCCACGGCACGCTCAGTTCTTCAGCTTGTTTCATGTACGCCACCATCTCACCCATGACCCGGAATGCAAACGGCGCAACAGAGTGAACAGCATCCCAGACCTCGATTAGGACTTTAGCACAGTCGCTATCACAAGCTTTTTCTTTTAAAAAATCCTCCAACTGCTGCCGATCAACAGTCAATTCAATTAGTTGGGCACGATCGTAAACTTTATCGGCAAAGCCATGAGTTGTCTCATCCACATTGACCGTACCAATAAAATAAAGGTTTGGTGTCAATAATACCTCGCTCTTCCTTATTTCTTCGTTTGGCCCTAGCTCAATCGGTGCGGTTTCCTCTCGCATTCGCACTTCCATTGCAGACAGAAACTTTGCAAAGTAGTACTCGACCCTCGCTAAATTCATTTCATCTAAAACTAAGTAATAAGGCTTTTCTAGTCGCCCTTCCTCTTGTGCCTGTTTGTATTCTGTCTCCGCTAATCTCAAAAAGCGGCTGAACTCTGTATCATGATACTTCTGATCGATCGGGTTGAAATATCCTAATAAGTCTTCATTAGTTGTCCAGTTTGGAGCTACTGGCACTAATAGGTACTCTGCATTTCTCGCTTCTGCATACGCCTTGGTCAACCAGGTTTTTCCTGTCCCGCTAACCCCGGACAAGATGACGAACTTTCGAGTCTCTAGCCCTAAGTGATAACGCCGTAGCAAACGCTCATCTATTCGCAATCCCAGTTCGGCAACTTGTTGTTTGATGTCCTCAAAATATGTAGTAGTCATTTCTCGTCCGAACTGTTCCCGGTTTACTAACGCTTGCACCTGTGCTGCTAGCTCATCCCCATCCCCAGTCCACTCTAGCAATCCTTCACTCAGTAATTTCTCTCGTTTCTCTGAGTTAAACAATGCTTCTACAAGTGTTTGGTGATAAATACTCTGCTTTATAGAAAATTCATTTTTCTCTAGCTCCTTGTAGATACTCAACGCTTTCTCATATGCTGTCTGTGTGTCGCCATACCAGCCATTTTTCTTCTTCCACTTCTTTAGGTACTCAGTTTTCACTTGGTCATAAGAGTCTTTCAGTTTCTCTGGTATTCGCTGATACTGTGGTGCTTTTTTTCTACCCATCTTATCCTCTCCAACGAAAGGAAAAATAAGTTTATATTCAGACGGTTTTGAAAAGGTGCATACTCGCCAACCCTTGAAATCAAGAACCAAAGTCCACTGACTGCAACACCAAGATTTGTTAAATGACTCCACATTATTTTTATAATGAGAATCTTCAATACTCTCCACTCCTATTGGTTTCAGCGCCTTAAGAAGATAGCTGTGGTCAATGCGGGAACCGGGTTCGATGCTCAAACAGAACTGCGGATCTTCTGCATTATTAACACCTAAGAATTTTAGAGTGTCTTTTAAGTAGTCAAATGCTTGATTTGCCTCTTCCTCATCTGAGAAGATTTCTGAAAACGGCTTTGCTAACATAAATCAATCATAAATAGGAACTAGCTCTAGTATTCCCTCTGTCTTTTCCAAAGTCTTGATATCAGGCTTTAGATTTCAACACCGCGCACACCGAATGCTGGGTAATGTAAAGCGATCGCGCCGTCCCACTCTCCAAATCAAAATAAGTCGCAAACCGCTTGAGATTGCCCGCAGCCATCCGGTACAAATAATCCGCCGCCTCAGCCGCCACTCGAACATTCACGCTCTCGCTCTGCACATTCAGCACTGCCATCTCAGCACAAGATAGATTATTTGTCAACTCTTCAGGTTTCGGTTTCAAAAGGTCAGGAGCCAGGAGCACCGGAGATGGCAGCCTAGCACATCCCAGCCCCCCAAAATTATAGAACTCCGGGTCAGTTTCCAAAGAACTGCCCAGCAAAATTTGTCCGGCTGCTGCATGATTTCCGCAATCGAGATACCACACGCGGGGAATTTCAGAACGGCTGTAAAATTGGTTTAACTCCAGAGCCTGATTAATTGCCGCTCTCCCGGCTGCTGTATCCACGCACCCCACTAGGATGGTCAGCTTGTCGTAGGCGTAGCGGATTAGCTTGGGGTCAAATACCTGCACGAAAGCCCTCGTGTCAACTCCCCAAGCGATAGAGTATCTCAACGCTAGAGCCTGCGCCTTGGGCAGTCCGATTTCCTTATCGCAGAAAGCTTGCCTGCTGATGTTGGCTTCTTCAACTCGATCGGGATCTGCGATCGCAAATTGCACCTTTTTCCCCGACTTACCCAAACTCCGTGCCAGCCGTGCAATGTGATACGACAGCCAAGAACCCGTTCCTCCCGCCCCAATTAGCCAAAAATCAATCGAATCAGCTTGTCTGACAATCAGAGGCGAAGCTTCCAAATAATCATAATTAAACATGGGGTAAATCTCCAAATGTTGTTTACAATTCGATTGGGTCATCTAACAAAGATGGCGCAACAGAACTGGAGTAGAATTTATCCATCAAATCGTCTTTTTCTCCACCAACTGTGACATCTACAATGAAACTCGGTAATTCAAATATCCAGTCAGCCGGAACGTGCCAGAACTGTCGATAAACTCCCACGCGGCAAATAATTTCAGCGCTCGATTCAGTCACTTTCCCTAAAACTACGAAAATGCGGAAACCCCCTTCATCTGCATCATCTGCACCTGAGAAGAAAGCTGCCATCCGATTGTGCGAATGTACCTCTACAGTGGCGTTAATGTACGAAGAATCTAAACCGTATTCAATTGCTCTACATTTAGCAGAACTTTGCGTTTGCTCTGGAATTACGAGCCGCCATTGTCCTTGTTCCTGATGAATGTGGAAAGTGATTTCTAACGGTGGTTCTGCAAGCGCGGCGATACAACTTTCTTTCCACAGTTGGATGAGTATCTGCTGAGGGATTCGTCCGGGAGTTAATCGGACTAAATGCTCAATCGGTTCTAATCCTCTGATTGACGCGGTAAAAATTTCCACCGGAATTATCACTTCTAACCCCAGTCTAACCGCTCTCACAAAAATGCCATTGCTGCCAATCAGATACTCGAACATACTGCTAGAGTGAAACGGCAGATTGTCTCCGAGTTTGACAATCTTATAATCGACAAATTCTAAGTTGTAGTGATTCTGTTTACGTGGTTCAATCATCAGTTATTGCTGAAACTAATTTGGCAATCGTTTGGTTCGTGCTGACTAAATCTTTAACTGGGTAAGATGAACGTTTACCTGCTTTTTCGAGCTGCAAGCGCACGTCACTGGGTTGCGCCCTAGATTTGCCGTCACTCAAATGTCCGTTGAAGGGACTAGAGATGAACAATTCCCAAGCTTTTTTAATAGTATTGGGCGAAGCTACAGGCGGTTTATTATCTCCCCAGCAGATGCGTCCACAGGGTTGATAGGAATGCAAATAAACATTGGGTAGCGGAACGTGAAAAGCTTCTGCTTCTGGGTCAAATTTCGAGCCTTTAATTGCCCAAACCCAGTAATCAGATTTCAACCCCAAAAACACCATTGCTGGTAAAGGAATCAAGTGCTTTGATTCCAACAGATTTATTTCGTGTTTCTGAGGTGGTACAAATTTAATTGTCCATTCCCCGGCGCTGCCAGTTCCCCAACGTACTATCCCCGATTCAGGGTTTATCCAACCCGAATCAATGGGTGTATTTGCAAAAGCTGCTCGCAGAGTTGCTGGAGACAGACATTTGTACTTGGAACTATCCCCCGATTGATAGTGAAAAATGTAAGTACCGCCCTCAATAAAGAGAAGTTCGGCTTGAATAGCGGACAACTTTCGCGGGGCAACCTCTAGTACCTCTCGAATTATTTCAGATGCAATGTCAGATTCCATAATGCTAAGATGTGCGAAAAATTGGTGTTAGGGTCAGATTCAATCCAGTCAATCAATTCGCAGGCTTTATCTAATAGCTGAGTGGCTTTTTTCCATTCACTAGCTAGGAATTTAATGTCTTCAATTGTCCAGGGTCTTGATTCAAAATTGCGATTCCAGTAACTTTCACAGCAAACACTTTGGTCTAGCCAAATATTTCCTGTTTCCAAGTCAAGGAGTGCTAATGCTGTAGGCAAATCGCTGATAGGAGGTGCAACGCGACGGGCTAATCTTTTAAGAAGTTTAAAATTAACTTGTTCGGGATGTGCAATGTCTTTCAAGCTGTATCCAAACGTGCATTCGTACCACGATTCCCCTTCATCACCTGCTACGGATTCCAACCACCATCTACCTGACTGGGAAAGCGGGAGTAATCTCTGCCATCCGCTTCGCAATGCGTCAATTCCTTCTTCATGGTCTTGCCAATCTATTCCTTTAGGCGAGACAGGAATTTGATAGAGGCGCTCTTCATAAGCACCCTCTATAATTATGTCGTCAATGGGAAACAGATGTTCGCTAACTAGCGAAATAAACTCCAACTCCTTCGGACTGTGACTTTCATCTTCAGAGTAGAGTTCGGATTGGCTTTTTTCCCATTCCAAAGGAAACAATTCCTGGTAAAGAGTGAGTAGCTGATAAGTGTTCAGCTTAGTCCACAAATAATCGGTTGCTGATTTAAAGTCGGTGATTGGTTGGCACCGCTGTAATATTTGCAAAGCGGATTTAGCATTCCAAATTGCAGCCATATCAAAACCCCATTGGAACTGCACCAGCTACAGAGCGACTATTTAACAGTCGTTCCTTGGTTTGCTCAACTGCTCTCACGTCGTCTGTCCCTTTTGAAATAGCTAACTCAATAGCGTTCGCCATTTCTTTCATAGTCGCGCTATCGAGTTCTCCCGAAAGCTCTAACCGTTGTAGTTCCCGACACATAGATAGTGCAGGATTAACTTCTTCTGGTGCAGTGATGAGAAATTCTAAAGGAGTCATCTTCATGGTTATTTTACTCCTTTAGAGCCGTTGCGTTTAGCTACTGTAATCATTTCTCCGGGCTTTCTAATAATGTCGGCGTTGGCGCAATCTGGGTAGTAAGTTGTTAGCAATCTGCGGAGTTCGTTGTCATCACCTGCTATGTCCTCATCAACAGGATGCTGTTGTCCCTCAAAGGAAATTAGCACTTTCTTTTTTGAAGTCATTTTTTATCTCCCAAAAGTAGGTATGTTGTTCAAATCCCAAATAAGGTCAGTTGCGTTCCAGTAGTTTTAGACTCTGTAGAAGTTGCGGACGCGGTGGTGCTATTTGCTTCGCCTCTGGGTTTATTTGGGCTAGTGGTTCTTTTCTTTTGGTTGTGAGCATTAGCAATCTGTCGCCGCACTTGGCGATTGGGAAAATCTGCTACAAGTTCCTTCAGCAGTTCTTTTAGAGGAGGCGGTAATTCTCCCAAGGATGACTCCCTTATCGTTTGGCTAACAGGAAAATCGCCGTGACTGCTTGCTGAAATGATTACAATCCGTCCCTCTGAATGACCATCATCTGGTTTAAATGTCAAGTGCAGTTCGACGGTACATTTATCGAAGATATAAGGTTCTTCTTGCTGTTCGGATTGTAAATTGCTAGATTCTTCGGTTTCAGAGAGAGTATTTTCTTCATCTTCCTCTGCCCATTTTTCATCATCTATGAAGTCTAAATCGTTCGCAGAGGTTGATGATTCAGTAGCGACTGGTTTTTTAACTTTAGCTGGCGAGAGTAGAGCTAGATAAGGTTTTTGAGCTTGCCAGCGAGTTCGGTCAAATAGCAGCCCAACTTTTTGAAATCTCTCCTCTATGGTTTCTTCATCTTCAGATTGAATTGTATACTCAATTAACTCTTCGCTCGTTACCGATAAACTGGCAGCAACGACTACATTTTTTGGTGTTAACCATTTCATTTGAGCGGTGTTATTTAAGAGCTTATCATAGTGTATCTGGGCGATAGCCCCCCTAACTGGTGGTAAGGATTCAGGTCACTGAACTCCTTGCTGGGCAAAGACTTTAGATATGGAGCTTGATACTAAATCAATCTCTATTCTCAATAAACCACGAAAAACTGTCACTTCTCCTCGTTTATTGACAATAAACCACGAAAGACAAAAACCCTTATTTTGCCCTAAAACCCTTGCCAGACAAGCGTTGGAGCCGCAAGTTTTTAGACCTGAATCCTTACACTGGTGTTAATTAAAATCATTTTTGTTCAAACCTCCACTTAGTAGTAAAAGGGGTTCATCGGCGTAGGCTTCTATTTCCAAGTAATCGGTCATTGCTTCAGCGACAGCGGCTCGCATAGAACCAAGGATTACGAATAATCGCCCATCTTTTATGGGAAAAGATATATCAAGGTGATTGTCTCCTTCCTGAATCAACATGATAAGTTTACCTCGATAAACTCGGTAAGTAATTCTATCAAATGTTGAAATGTCAAACGAGTGGTTATTGTGTCTTTTCATGGAAATAGTTATACTAGATTAATTCAAAAAAAGGTTAGCAGATAGCATATAATAGCTATCTGCGGTTAGTGAAATCTCCCCAATGTTTTGTCTGAAAACCTTCTGCTAGCCGACTCTTGCTTTCACCTTCTTATTAGAAGTATCAGTGTTTTTAGGAAGCGCTTTTTCTTTACGCCCAGTCTTCTGTGTGGTAGAATGAGTTTCCTGAGAGTTTAATGCACGATTAGAAATTACTTCAGTGGCAGCGGTCAGATTTGATGGCACGATTCCGTATTCAACTCTGAGTTTACGCTCAATTCGAGTGCCATCAACGGGAATGCCTTGTTTCCAGTCAGCTAGGATTTTGCGTTTGTTGGGTGTAACAACTAGCTTTTCTGTGCGGTACTCTGTTGGCAAATCACAAGGATTGATTAACACTTCGCAACTCGGCGGATTTTCCTTGAGTCGGATGTGACGCGAGCGCCCCACAATCTCTGTAGGAATTACTCCCATTGAGTGAAATTGTAGCAGGATTTTATCTAGACTGTTGCGCCACCGTTCCAGTCGTTCAATTGCCTTATTATGCAGTTCTACTAAGTGTTTTAAGCGTGCTTTTACGGCACAAATTTCAGCATCTAGTTGGTCTGCTAGTTCGGCTTGCGTGTCAGCAGCAATTTCGTGGTCTGTCTGAATTTCCCAAATTTCTTTGAGGATAGCCTCTTCTTCTTCGGGAGTTTCAGCAGTTTCCAATTGATTCCAGAGTTCTACTGCTTGTATTGAATATCTGGCTAACGAATCTTTAGCTAAATACATTAGTTACCACCTTCCACAACAATGAAAATATTCATCAAAAGTTTCAATTCTAGCGAGTATGGCTAGGGTTCCTGGCGTGAGTTCATCTGGTTCAATTTCTTCATCGCCTACTTCCTTATTTTGCATCTCTGGTATTACTTCTAGGGAGTCAGGTTTGAAATCCACTACTCCAACTAAATGAGCATTAGTGTAGGAAATGAGGATATCAGCTTCACATTTTGGCAGGGACATATTTGTGTAAAACCTAGTCTCAAGTTTAGGGGTTTAAGAATGCCTGCCATTTCGGTTAGAACCCCTTAAAGTTTCAACCTTTTTCAAGGCAGGAACTCGCTGCTTGCGAGAGGGAATTTTTTCTTCAAATATGTCGGGTAATTCTTCTGAAAGGTCATCTTCGTCGCCTTCAAGATCGTCGTTAGTGAAATCAGCATCGTTATCCTCATCCGCGTCATCCACTTCGCTTTCATCTGTCTGAACTTCTGGTTCTGGCGATGCAGCAGCAGGTGAGGCAGTTGAGGTAGCGATGATGTCATAGCCGAGTTCTAAGATTAGCGATCGCACGACGCTTTCCATCTGCTGTTCCGATAACCCAGGAGTCGTTCTTTTGAGTTCCTGCCGTTTCATTAGCATCCACACTTCCAGAGTTTCTTCTGGTGTTGCAGTCTTCAATGCCAATTTGATTTTTCTAGTCAGTTTTTCCCGCGTGGATTTGAGACGGTCTGTGGCAATTCTTTGTGTATTATTGGGCTGATTTGTAGGCATAAGTAGTGGCGTACCAAATTATTATTTTCACCCAAAAAGGTGGGCGTTAGCCCATTTATAAGTCGATGACATCGGAAATTAGGTATAGGTGTGTGTAATTCCTTGGCATGATGTGATAGGACGCGCATATTTAGTAATCTAAAGGTTGAAAATATACATAATTTGAGCTTGTACATCGCCTACAAAAAGCATAACCATGAGCCAAATAAGAGGCTTTTACCCAGTTATTCTTATCCCTGATTCAATTCGTCAGTTCTGCGCGGATAACCCGATACCTATTTTGGAAGAAAGTGCTTCTTCTACAAAAAAAATGCCTTTTCCGCCGCGACCGCCAGTTTCCAATAATTCTCGTTATTCTCTGGTAATTCAACTTTGGATAGCTAGTGTTGCGGTAGTAATGTTGGTTAACTGGCTGTTTGGCATGAGTTTTATGGCTTTCTGGTCATCGCTGACGTGTTCGTCAGTGAGTGTAGTGGCGACTTTTTCCTATCTGCGGTTTGTTGATTTTCAAGTGCGCGATCGCTACAAGCAACGACTGGCTGACTACCAACAACAATTATCCAAATACGAAAGTTATCAATTGTGTCGCTTGCAGCTAAATCACAAGGAAACTGAGCAATATAATTCTCTGTTGCAGGAACGATCTAAGCTGTTTAATATTTCTTTAAAAGAAATTATTCAGCAGCCAGCAAGTCAGAGTAAGGGAGGAGTACAGCAAGGGGTAAGTGAAAAGCAATTTTTTATTTACTTATGTCGTTATTTCTCTGGTTTTTATGACTTCTGTATGGGTGGTGAGTTTCCTATACCCGGTACATCTTTTCGTTACACTGCTGACTTTATACTGGTTCATCAACCGACAGGTTTAGCTATAGATATCGAGATTGATGAACCTTATGATGGGCGAACTGGAAAGCCTCATCATTGTGTGGATAGGAATAAAGATAATCAGCGCAATCAGTTTTTCTTAGAAAGAAATTGGGTGGTGATTCGGTTTTCTGAGTTGCAAGTTGTCAAATATCCTGATAGTTGTTGTAAGGCGATCGCTAGAGTTGTTTCTGAAATTACAGGTGATTATAGAGGATTAGTTCAGTTACAAAATGTTAAAGAGTTACTGCCCCAAAAACAATGGAAAGTTAAGGAAGCTGTTTATATGGCTAAGGCTAAATTTCGTAACTCTTACATAAGAAATAATTTTTGTTAATTAAGGAATTATACTAAAATTTTCAATAAATTTATAGGCTTGCTAAATGCGGGTTGTTTTCACGAATTTTTTGTAACTTAGCTCCCTCAAGTTTAATAGCTGCGGTTCGATCCAACCAAGAGTAAAGATTAGCTGCCAAAGAAGCATTAAGGCTAAACGGTTTAGAATTAAAGCCCGCTCTCATACCTCGACGAATTTCAGGTAGGGTCAGTCCTTGTTCGAGCAGAAAAGGAAGAATATCAATTAATTCTTGAAAAGCGTTCTGTGGCTGAAAGCTGTTATCTGGATCAGCTTTAAGGGTGAATCTGCGACGACGCTTAAAAGGATGTTGCCAAGCCCAACGATAGTGATCCAGATATGCTTCATCAGTATCAATAGTAGCATCGGTACGATCTATAGTATTAGCATTTTTCCAGTAAGTTTTTTCCTTTATAATAAATACCAAATCACAATAAAGGTTATTAAAATTTGGAAAAGTATCGCCACTGACCCAAAAATTGATATTATTTACTATGGAAGACATTTGTGTAATGTGACAATAGGAATGCAGGAATTTACAATTCCAAATGTATGGATCTTGATTGCCAACAATAGTATCGTGATAAACTACGATGCTATCGAATACTGATTTAGTACGAGATGGATGGTAGATAAGATAACCGTTCAAAATACGACCTCAATAGTAATTATAAAATACAATTATATAATTAAAAGTAGATCCTATGAAATAAAAAATCTGTTAATATATTGTTTGAGGTTAAGTAAAAAAATATTCTCATAAAAAGCTAAGAGGATATTTCAAAAGCTAAAGAAAGCTATATTTAACTGCTGATGAGAGGAGGGAAGCAAAACCCTGCGATGTGAGCCAATATATTGACATACTCGATCGGGCTGGCACTCTGTTCACCATAATTTTTTAATATCCTCTAAGCAAACCTATTAATTAAGAGTGCAATCCCAACTTGTCAGCCCTCGTCTTTTGAGTTCTGCAACCATCAAAGGATGTCCCTCTAAATTCGGGTTACTTTTGACGATCGCTACTGCCATCTCACGAGCTAAATTCAGCAAACCCTCATCATCCAGTATATTTGCCAGAGCAAATTCGGAAATTCCCGACTGGCGATAGCCCAGCACAACACCTGGCCCACGCAGTCGCAAATCCATTTCGGAAATAAAGAACCCGTTGCTAGATTTTTCCAATACCTCAAGACGTGCCTTAGCTTCTGTTGCTTTACTGGTATTTAACAGAAGACAATAGGAACGGTGGGAACCCCGACCGACGCGACCTCTTAACTGGTGCAGTTGAGCCAAGCCAAAGCGATCGGCATGGTCGATTAAAATCACTGTAGCGTTTGGAACATCCACGCCCACTTCAACCACAGTGGTAGAAACGAGTATCTGAGTTTTGTTGTCGCGGAATGAGTTGAGCGCTTCATCTTTCTCGGCAGATGTCATCCGACCGTGCAGCAATCCTACCTTGAATTCGGGGAAGATTTCCGTTGAGAGTCGATCGTATTCTGCTACCGCTGCTCTCAAATCTAGCTTTTCCGATTCTTCCACCAAGGGAAGGATGATGTACGCCTGACGACCTCGAAGTACCTCAAGGCGGATTAAATCGTATGCTGAAGCGCTTTTATTAAGCACTTTCGTGTGAATCTTCTGACGACCGGGCGGTAACTCGTCAATCTGACTGACATCCAAATCCCCGTGCAAGGTCAGTGCTAAAGTACGCGGAATAGGAGTCGCGGTCATCGTCAGCACATGAGGTCTGTTTCCCTTGTTCAGTAAATCTTGTCGCTGCTGCACGCCGAATCTGTGCTGTTCATCGATGACTACCAGACCGAGTTTGTTGAAGTTGACCTTCTCTTGCAGAAGCGCGTGAGTTCCTACCAATAGTGAAAGTTCACCCGTCTCTAATTGGGCGTGGATTTCTCTGCGCTTGGCGGTTTTGGTAGAACCCGTCAGCAATTGAACAGAAACGCCAAGGCGTTCAAACCACGTCGCAATTTTCCTGTGATGCTGTTGGGCTAGCACTTCTGTAGGTGCCATAAGTGCCGCTTGGTAGCCAGACTGGATGGCAGCGAGGATAGCAACGACAGCAACAACTGTTTTACCAGAACCGACATCCCCCTGTACCAGTCGGTTCATCGGCGTTTTGGAAGTCATGTCGTTGAGAATGTCGTTAATCACCCTACGTTGAGCTGAGGTAAGCGAGAAGGGAAGTTGAGAGTAAAACTGTTGGATTAGAGGGCCAGCAGGAGTTATTTTTGTAAGAGCCGATCGCGCCAAAAGCCGGTGGCGACGCACTATAAACGATAGCTGGAGATAGAAAAATTCATCAAATACCAGGCGACGGCGGGCAGCTTCTAGTTGGGTTTCGTCTGGGGGCTGGTGGATGTTTGCGATCGCCTTCTGTAATTCCATCAAACCATGTTGTCGTCTGAACTCCTGCGGCAGGGGGTCATTTAGCAGCTTGGCAGATTCCAAAGCTGAGGTTACTGCATCTTGGACAATTTCGTTGCTAACTCCCTTTGTCAAAGGATAAATTGGGATAATTGAATTTTTCGTATCCTTGGCTTCGTCTAGACCGATTAATCGGATTTCAGGGGAAGTTAATGTCATTCCGCAATAGCGATCGGCTTTGACTATCCCAGATATAAGTAGCTAGACAAAATTAATTACATAGTTTTCTCCAAATTCTTTCAGGATTTTTTCCACAGAGGCAACAAAAGTA
>NZ_JAUBVF010000094.1:0-15984 GCF_036705685.1 Microcoleus sp. AT3-A2 | reverse complement strand
TAATTGGGTCAACAGGTAAAAGATGAGTAAAATTACTCATTGACAATAGTGCTTTTAGCTTAACTTGTGAGTAATGAGCTACGACTAACCATTGTCGGTCTTGGCGAAGCACTAAACAACCGATTTCTGCTCCCCCATTCGCAAGCGTAATCTGCATCAAAGTGACTAACAGTTTCGCGATCGCTGGTGACGAAAAGTCTTTAGCCATTTGTCTGGAAATTAAAGATCGGCAAGGGGAAGCAGCTTCACTCGGAAGTTTAGGTAACGCTTACCTCTTCCTGGAAGATTACAAACTCGCGATCGCCTACTATGCAAAGTCTTTAGCTATTTGTTTGGAAATCAAATACCCCATTGGTGAAGTTGCTTCTCTCAACAATCTTGGTAACGCTTACCGCCAATTGCAGGAAACAGAGTTAGCAATACAAAAATATCAAGGTTGCCTAGAAATTGCTACCCCCGAAACCATGCCACCCGAATCCTTTACAGCCGGCTATAACCTCGGTAACATTGCTTTGATCAAAGGCGACTGGCAACTCGCCTTAAAAGGATACGAACCCGCCATAAAAGCAGTCGAACAACTCCGCAAAGGTTCAACCACCGACGATCGCCGCCAAAAAATCATTGCAGAAGCTATCTCCGTTTACGCCAACGCCGTCCAATGCTACATCAACCTCAAACAATACGATAAAGCAGTCGAAACGGCAGACGGTTCCCGATCGCGCCACCTCGCCGACTTATTCGCCAGCAAGAACCTCTACCCCCAAGGCGAAATTCCCCCCGAAGTCGAAGAATACTAGCGCCTGCAACAACAAAGCGATCGCTTGCGTATTTCTGAAAATGACAGTACAAAAGCGATCGCCACCACTCGCCAGCAAACCCCCAACGGCGACGCTATCATCGAAAAGATTAAACAATTAGAATCTGAAAAACAGCAAGCTTGGCTAAAAATTCGCGACAAAGACCAAGTTTTGGCGGCTCAATTGCAACCAGCCCCCTCAGTTTTGACCAGATGCAAGCCTTAATTCCCGATGCCGAAACCGCCATCCTCAATTTTTACACCACTGATGAGCATACCCACATTTTCATCTTGCGCCAAAATCAACCAACCCAACTCCACACCTGCGAAGGTCAAGGATATGAAACTTTGCAATATTGGCTATTCAACAACTGGTTAAAGCCTTATAAAGAAAACCGAACCGCATGGCAAAATCAAATGGGTGAATTTCTCCACGAACTCGCCAATCGCCTGCAAATTAATCAACTAATTTCCCAACCTCTCAACGGCATCAAAGAAATGATTATCATCCCTCACCTGTACCTGCATCAAATCCCCTTTGCGGCCTTACCTTTAAACAACATTCCCATTCCCCAAAGCAATACAGCCTCCGACAGAACACGCGGCTTAAAACCTCTCAGCAAACCCACCATCACCCCGGCAAAAACCCCGCCCCAAAAACAACCCGAATACCTCAGCGATAAATTCCGCCTCCGCATCGTTCCCAGTTGCCAAATACTCAACTTTTGCCACCAGCGAGGCAACCTCAAACCTGCGACAATGGGAATCGTCGAAAATGCCACAGGCGACCTCGTTTGCGCTGGCTACGAGTGCGAAACCCTGGCAACCATGCACGAACTTGATAAAAATTCTCGCCTCCAATATCAGCAAGCGACGATCGGCAACTATCAAAATTTATTCAACCAAGTGCAAGTCCTTCATTCCAGCCATCACGCCAGTGCCGATCTGAATAATTCCCTAGAATCAAAACTGCATTTATTTGATGGCGATATCAACCTCGGTCGTGTTTTTACCTGGAGATTTTCCGACTTAGCCGAAGTGTTCCTCTCCTGCTGCGAAACTAATTTAACCTTTACCCAAATTACCGACGACCCGCTCTCCATTGCTAGCGGCTTCCTCTGTGCGGGGGCGCGAAATGTGGTCAGTACCTTGTGGGCTGTGGATGATTTAGCAACCGCTTTATTTTGCATTTTATACTATCAGGAAAAGCAGCATAATAGCCGTTCGGAATCGCTACGAAAAGCACAATTTAAGCTACGAAGCTTGACAGGCGATGAGTTGTCTGCTAAATATAAACGGCAGTTAGAGGATTATTTTGAGCAGCAACAAAAAGGAGAACAACAAGCAGAAATTGTCAAAAATGTGCGATTGCATTTAGATTTGCTTTGTCGCCAAGAATTGCCGTTTGTCAGTCCCTATTATTGGGCAGGATTTGTATCGCAGGGTTTGGCGCAGGAGAAACAGAGGTCAAGAAAATCATCTTTTCACCCAAAAAAATAGCGCCTGAGTTCCCCCAGACGCATAGCATATAATCAACAAATTGTCTACTCTAACTTAACCGTTTAAAGCCTCAGCACCGCCGCAAACTTCCAGGATTTCCTGAGTAATTGCCGCTTGCCGCGCCTTGTTATAAGTCAGCGTCAAACTACCGATCAAATCGCTAGCATTCTCACTAGCATTGTTCATCGCCGTCATCCGCGCAGCCAACTCGCTAGCAGCAGACTCTTGCAAAGCCCGCAGCAATTGGTTGTTCAAATACAAGGGCAAAAGAGCATCCAGAATTTGCGCCGGATCTTGCTCGAAAATCATGTCGCGAGGCAAACTCTTCTTAGTAGGTGCAGAAACCTTTTCGCGCGATACTTGAAACTGCCCGCCTTGCGATGTCAATCGGAAAATTTCATCATCGGGAGTTTCCAAACCTTGGGGATCGAGGGGCAGCAAAGTTTGAATTACCGGACGCGAACTAATTAGCGACACAAACTTGGTGTAAATTAACTCAACTCTGTCCACAGTTCCTGACAGGAATAGCGACAACAATTCGTCCGCAATCATGGCTGCTTCCGGTGCTGTGGGAATTTGTTCCAAGTTAGCGTAAGTAGCATCGATCGGCTGTTCGCGGCGCTGGAAATACTGAGTAGCTTTGCGTCCTACCAACACGTATTTGTAGTCTAAGCCTTCAGCTTTGATTTCCTTAGCGCGATTTTCAGCGTATCTGATGATGTTGCTGTTGTAGCCGCCGCACAAACCCCGATCGCCCGAAACTACCAACAGTCCCACCGATCGCACTTCGCGTTTTTTCAGCAGCGGCAAATCCAGGTTTTCAAACTGCAAGCGTTCCGCCAAACCGTATAATACCTCTGCCAGTCGATCGGCAAAAGGCCGAGTAGCAGTCACCTGTTCTTGAGCGCGGCGCACCTTTGCAGCGGCCACCAAGCGCATTGCTTCTGTAATCTTTTTAGTGTTCTTGACCGACTTAATGCGATCGCGAATAGTTTTCAGATTTGCCATAACTTTCTCCTTACATCCTTGCCCGCATCTTCTTAATTAAAACCGCAGATTAACGCAGAGTAACGCAGATTAACTTCAGATTATCTGCGTTAATCCGCGTTCATCTGCGGTTCAAAATTCCTACTTGTCTACGCAGAAACTAGAAAACTTTGCTTGTATTCAGTGATGCCTTCTTTCAGCAGCTTCTCAGCTTCATCAGTCAAAGCTTTTCCGCCTTGAACAATTTCGCCGTACTTCGGCTTGCTAGTCCGCAAATAGTCGCGCAAACCCACAGTAAACTTGCTGACTTTTTCCACAGGAATGTCATCCATATAGCCGTTAATACCGGCATAGATTACAGCCACTTGTTCGTTCATCGGCAGAGGCGAACTTTGGGGCTGTTTCAACAGTTCCCGCAAGCGCTGACCGCGCGACAATTGATTTTGAGTAGCTTTATCCAAGTCAGAAGCAAACTGAGAAAATGCTGCCAGTTCTTCAAACTGCGCCAATTCCAGTTTCACCTTACCGGCTACTTTTTTCATCGCCTTAGTTTGAGCCGCCGAACCTACCCGCGATACGGAAATACCGGGGTTTACTGCGGGACGCAAACCAGCGTTAAACAAGTCAGAAGAAAGGAAGATTTGACCGTCGGTAATCGAAATTACGTTCGTCGGAATGTAAGCAGAAACGTCACCAGCTTGGGTTTCGATAATTGGCAAAGCAGTCATGCTGCCTTCGCCCAAATCGTCGCTCAATTTAGCAGCGCGTTCTAGCAAGCGAGAGTGCAGGTAAAACACGTCTCCGGGATAAGCTTCGCGACCGGGAGGACGGCGCAGCAACAGAGACATTTGGCGGTAAGCTTGTGCTTGTTTGGAAAGGTCATCGTAAATGACCAAAGTGTGCTTACCTTTGTACATGAAATACTCGGCTAAGCTAGCACCTGTGTAGGGAGCCAAGTATTGCAGGGTTGCGGGGTCGCTAGCGTTGGCTGCTACTACGATCGTGTAGTCCATCGCGCCCTTTTCTTGCAGGACGTTGACGATGTTAGCTACTGTAGAAGCTTTTTGACCGATCGCTACGTAAACGCAGATCACGTTTTCCGATTTTTGGTTAATAATCGTGTCGATCGCGATCGCAGTTTTACCGGTTTGTCTGTCACCGATAATCAGTTCCCGTTGTCCTCTTCCCACCGGAATCATCGCATCAATAGCGGTAATTCCTGTTTGCATCGGTTCGTAAACAGAACGGCGAGAAACAATCCCCGGTGCCGGAGATTCAATCAAGCGAGATTCAGTAGTTTTAATTTCTCCTTTGCCGTCAATCGGACGGGCCAAAGCATCAACTACCCGTCCCAACATTGCTTCACCAACGGGGACTTCAGCAATTCTGCCAGTAGCAGTAACTGCCGAACCTTCTTGAATGCCGAGGCCTTGGCCCATCAACACTGCACCCACGTTATCTTGTTCGAGGTTCAGTGCAATACCCACGGTGCCGTCGGCAAATTCTAGCAATTCCCCAGACATGGCTTTATCCAAGCCATAAATCCGGGCAATGCCGTCGCCTACTTGCAGAACAGTACCGACGTTAGAGACTTTTACATCTTGGTCGTACTGTTCAATTTGCTGGCGAATAATGCTGCTAATTTCGTCAGGTCTGATTGCTGCCATGTCAGTTGTTTTTTGTCAGTTGTTTGTTGTCAGTTGTCAGTTATCAGTTGTTCAAAACTACCAACCGTTAACTGCTAATTAAATTAGCTAATAGTCATCAGCTATTAACTCTCAGGAATTCAAGCGAATTCCTAGACGGCGCAATTGTCCCCGCAGGCTGGCATCAATTACTTGAGAGCCTACTTTGATTACCACACCGCCGATTAAATCTGCGTCTATTTTGGTTTCAATTTCTACGCTTCTAGCGCTGGTCATCGCCTGCACTTTTTCGCGAACAGTCTGCTGTTGAGCGTCTGAAAGCGGGACTGCCGATGTAACTTCAGCCAATACTGTTTGGTTTAGTTCTCGGAGCCTTGCCAAGTATTGTTTGCCAATTCCTTCTAAAAAAAGAATTCTTCCTTTGTCTACTAATAGCTTCAGAAAGCTGTGCATCAAGGGGCTCATTTCTTCACCCGCTATTTGCTGAATCACGGCTTTTTTAGCATCCGGTTTTATCAGCGGATTGGCTAAAAATTGACGCAAGTCTTCTGAACCTTCTAGCAGGCTCAGCAAGGAACGAATGTCTTCGCCGAACTTCTCTGAGAGATTGTTGGACTGAGCCAGTGACATCAAGGCAGATGCGTAAGGCTGTAAGACTTCTGTGCTGACTGTACTCACGTTTTAGCCTCCCAGTAACGCAATGCTGCGATCGATTAATTGGTGTTGAGCGCTGTCGTCCAAGCTAGTTTTTAGCTGGCTTTCCACCTTTGCTAATGCCAGAGATACAACCGCCGATCGCAGTTGGGCGATCGCTCTTTCCCGCTCCGCTTCCAACTCTTGACCTGCTGTTGCTCTCATGCGTTCAACGTCTTGCGCTGCCTGAGCTAGAATTGCTTCTTTTGCTTTCTTGGCAGTTTCTTCAGCAGCGGCACGAATTCGTTCGGCTTCTGCTTGCGCTTGAGTCAATTTTTGCTGTTGCTCTGCTAGAGCTGCTGCTGCATCTTTTTGGCGTTTTTCTGCTTCTTGAATCGCCTCTTGGATGGCCGAACGCCTCTCTGTCAGGATTTTACCTACAAATCCGCGCCCGAAATAAAACAGCACTGCAATAATAATGACCAGGTTAATCAGGTTGGTTTCTAAAATATCGAAATTTAAACCGAAACCACCTTCGCCGCTAGCTTCTGTGGCTAGCAATAAAACAGTCCCCATGATACTCTTCCATAATTGCGCGTGCAGATTGGGTGAAGCGATTTTAGATTTGAGATTCCATCAAAAATCTAAAACTCTTCGGTCTCGCTATTTGGCCAACGACTGCCCTAATAGCTTTTCGAGAATTTGGCCGCTGAGCGCGTCTACTTGTTGTTCTAGTGAGCGCATTGCTTCTTGCTTTTGCTGCTCTATTTCTTGCCCAGCCTTTTCTCGCGCGACTTGAGCTTCTTGTTGAGCCTCAGCTACTTTTGCTGCCCCAATTTTTTGGGCATCAGCTTGAGCAGCAGCAATTACTGATTGAGACTGTTTGCGAGTTTCTCCCAGTTTTTGCTCGTACTGCTGCGCTAGTTGCTGAGCTTTTGCCAAGCGTTCTTGAGCGGAGACTTGAGTGTTGCGAATGTAATCGGCGCGATCGTCAATTGACTTGCTGAGCGGCTTGTAAAAAATTACATTCAAGACTGCGACTAGAATTAAAAACTGCACCGCCATCAGAGGCAGCGTAGCATCTATATCAAACAGTCCCCCTTCCTTAGCCGCTTCTTCAACTGCTAGTAATACTGTCCAGTGCATCATGATTTTTTGACGGCTTCCATCTAATTCGCTTAATCGATTTTAGATTTGAGATTTTGGATTAGAATCGCCAAAACCTCAAATCTAAAATTTTCAATTATTATGCGAAGGGGTTGGCAAACAGCAGCACTAGGGCTACGACCAAACCGTAAATTGTGAGCGCTTCCATGAACGCCAAACTCAACAGCAAGGTGCCGCGAATTTTACCTTCTGCTTCCGGCTGACGAGCAATCCCTTCTACAGCCTGACCTGCTGCATTTCCTTGACCAATGCCAGGGCCGATTGCGGCTAAACCTACTGCCAAAGCGGCGGCAATTACGGAAGCGGCAGCAACTGTTGAGTCCATGATGATTTTCCTTATCTAAAGTACAAAATTGAGAACAGATAGTCTACAGAATTGTCCGATTTAACGGGAGGAAGTTTGAGTTCAGAAATTTTCTTTTTCCTCCTTCATTCTTCGCCGTTTATCGTTAGTTAATCGTGGTGTTCTTCGCCGTGACCGCCTTCTAGAGCTTCACCAATGTAGGCGGCGGCTAAGGTAGCAAAAATCAAAGCTTGAATTGCACTCGTAAATAGTCCCAGAACCATCACTGGCAGAGGAACAAATAAAGGCACTAGCAACACTAGCACTCCGACCACCAATTCGTCCGCAAGAATGTTGCCAAACAAACGGAAACTTAGGGACAGAGGCTTAGTGAAATCTTCTATGATTTTGAACGGCAACATGAAAGGCACCGGTTCAACATAGTGGGCGAAATACCCCAAGCCGCTTTTGCTGAGACCTGCATAAAAATATGCTAGAGAAGTCAGCAGTGCAAATGCTACCGTCGTGTTGATGTCAGCGGTAGGAGCTCCCAATTCGCCTGATGGCAGCTTAATCAGCTTCCAAGGAATTAGAGCGCCAGACCAGTTTGACACAAAGATGAACAGAAATAATGTACCAATAAACGGTACCCAAGGGCGATATTCTTTTTCCCCAATTTGGTTTTTAGCCAAGTCCCGAATAAATTCCAGCGCATACTCCATAAAATTTTGCATTCCGCTGGGAATTCGCTGGATTTTGCTGGTTCCTAAAATCGAAACTACGACTAAAACAGCAATTACAAACCACGAGGTTAGAAAAACCTGTCCATGAACTTTCAGATTGCCGAGTTGCCAGTACAACTGCTGGCCAACTTCCAATTTGGCGAGGGGGAAACGATTAAAGGTGTTTAGAACGTCAAGCATTGCCATTCAACGGGCTTCCCCATACAAATCGATGAGTTGAGTTTTGCTCTTCTTACCTGACTTACCTGTAATCTAGTGCTAATGCACTTCGGATCACGTAAACCATCAGCGCAGCTTTGTAAGTCAGAAATCCCAAAAATATCGGTAAAATCTGTAGCTGATTCCACTGTGTTCCTACTATCATCACCGCGAAAAACAAACCGAGCCTTGTCTTGCTGATGCGTTGATTTTGGCTGCCGATTCGTTCAACGTCTCTAGCCAACATCTTTAAGTAAACCACACCTGTGACCGCCCCAAGCAAATAATTCAGGGCAATGTTGAGGGAGTAAAAAATCCAAACGGAGATAAAAATAATCGCCGTAAAAGCAAGGGTGTACGCCAACAACTCTTGTTGGAGGCGATAAAAGTCTTGCATAGGATTGCTAGTCTCGGACGAGACTGTCGAGACTGTCGAGACTGTGCCAGCTTGAGGAATATCCTCGGTTGCTGGTGTGGGTTCGGTGGGTGTGTTTTGCGTGTTCACGAAGCTCAGAAACTAATGCAGGTAGCAGGCGAGTGCTTTGCAAACTCAGAAAAATAATACCACGCTGCGGTAACAATACTTAAAATAAAATTAATGATTTTTTAGGTTTTGGTGTCGAAGGAGTCAGAAACTTTTTTTTACTGGATTCCTAGGAAGAGCCTGGGAACAGATGTCCAGAGGAAGAACCCCCCGTGGCGAAGGATAAATTGGAGACTCTTCTTTACGTACCTGCGTTACCAGGCAGAACCGACTGAACGCATCATAATTTTTAGTCGGCGGCCGACGACTTTCAGTATTTCAGAAAACTACTTCACCGCATTCAGCTTGAGGATTGGTATAAATGATAACAGTTAAAAGTCCCCATTCAAGGTGGTAAAGTTGGCGGCGCTTAAAGCAGCAGGTTGGACTCCGGTAACCAGCCCTAAAATTTGTCCGGTAGCAAGAATCCGAATCGCTGTATTGCTACCCGAAGTATCTAAGGCAATGCCTGCAAATGCTAGCCCGTTGGTGAGGGCGATCGCATCTTGACCCGCCGTAAAATCCGCAATAACATCGGCTTCAGATACATTGGAGGCCGCTGCATTCACCCGCAGTACAAACAGATCGTTTCCAGCTTCACCCGTCAGAATGTCTCTGCCGAAGTCACCTACCAATTGGTCGTTACCTTCTCCTCCATTGAGCACATCGTTGTTTTGTCCGCCACGTATGAGGTCGTCACCCGCACCGCCAGAGAGCGTATCATTACCGAGGTTTCCAGCGATCGTGTCATTGCCGGCGTTGCCCTCGATGCGATCATTATCGCGACCACCCCAGAGCGTATCGTTGCCGTCGCCTCCCAGTATAGTATCGTTGCCGGCATTGCCATTTACCCGATCGACCGATGGCGAGCCTTGGATCAAGTCGTTACCATCTAAACCTTGAACCAATAGATTGCCGACTAGAGCTGGATCGATGGTAAAGTTATCGGCATTGGTGGAGAGGTTGAAGAAAAGGCCATTGAGGCCCAAGGGGGAAGGAGAAATGGTTCCAGGTGTGAAACCATATTGAAGATGATCGACTTCCCAGTTATTTTTACCGGGCATCGACAATCGAATTGATGAGATCCCGTTTTGATTGACCACTCCTAAGAATCTATCTTCTGAGGTTGTACGCGAAATACTCTCATCACCCAGCGAAAAGGGACCGATAACCCCCAGAGATTCTCCCGATGGCCCAAACGCCTCAAATAACGTGTTATTTAGCAGGTCGCCAGACAGGGGTGTGCCGCCACCATTTCTGCCAATATCCGTCCAGACAATTCCAGCATGGGTTGGTAATTGACCCCCAAGTGCATTAGCGGAAAAGTTGAAGGTAAAGCTGCTAGTCCTTAAATTCGAGAATAAGCTGGTGCTGTTTCCTCTGGCCTGACCATCAATAACACCGTCATCGCCGTCCACCGAGTCACTGAAGGTTGTTGCAATATTTGTTGTGGCAAACTCAGGAACAGTAACACCCGGTGTATCTAAAGCGCCGTCTTCAAAGTCTTCCAAATAAAAGTAAGTGAACCTAACTGGGCTAAATGGGCTGATGGCACTTCCTGCTGATGGATTGTTGAAAGCTGAGTAGGGCAGTGGATCAAAAAACTGAGGATTGTTAGACATGGTGTCTTGAAAGTAAATGCTACTTAAAAGTTATATTCTCGCTGAAAATGAGGCGATATGGTAAAGAAATCGCTCCCAACCAACAACCTACATTGAGTGATTGCTCGCGCTGGCTACAAACTTTTTACCATATACTTATTCAATAACTTTAAACTCTCGAACAGCCGGGAGAAAGTTTTTATTCTCGTGGCTCGATCGACTAAGCTTAATCAAAGCAAATCGCTGTAGAGGCTGCAAACTCGCCCACTGGGCCAAAGAAATTGTCACGCCGAGCTCTTGCGCTTTTGCAGAAACAGACTCCGGTACAGTTGCAGCATCCATCCACGGGGGATTTTCATCAACCGCCAAATCTGTTCCCGGTTTGCCTGTCTGTTGAATTAATATTTGATTTAGCTTTTCTCGGTAATCAATAATTTCTGCTGGTGTCAAGCAAGGTTTCTCTACAAGCATTTGACGTTCTGCTTGGTTAAAATGATTCCAATCCTGCAACTTTAATTTAATGCCGCAAGTATCTAACTTGAGACGTACTTGCATGGGGATACAGCGCAGAGCTTCCACAAAATCAGCTTCAAATTCAAAAAACATATATTTAGCAAGTTTATTTTAGTTGTGAATGATATTTTTTTATTAACCGCAGAGGGCGCAGAGGGCGCCCAGGAAGAGAGGAGGGGGAAGGTGAAAAGAAATTGATGCAGGTTGATTGCTCTCTATCAATAATTGCAGAAAATCGAGTCAGCATTTATAATTAAATAATATTACAAACTATTGACATGGATACCGTAGACTACCTTCGGATTAGCTTGATAGACCGCTGCAACTTCCGCTGTCTCTACTGTATGCCGGAAGGTAGCGAGTTGGACTATGTATTGCAGCAACAGTTGTTAACTCACTCGGAATTGCTCACTCTGTTGCGGGAAGTTTTTATACCCGTGGGATTTACGAAGTTTCGGTTGACGGGTGGGGAACCGCTGCTGCGGCCTGGGGCGGTGGAATTGGTAAGGTCGATCGCCTCGATGCCCCAAACGCGAGATTTGTCAATGACAACTAATGGCTTTTTGCTGGCGGGAATGGCGGAAAATCTCTACAATGCTGGTTTGCGCCGGATTAATATTAGTTTGGATTCCTTGGAACCGGAGACTTTTGATAAGATAATTGGTAGTCGGGGACGATCGCGGTGGACGCAGGTTTGGGAGGGAATTCAAGCGGCTTATCAAGCTGGATTCGACCCGCTGAAACTGAATGTTGTGGTAATTCCCGGTGTGAATGACAGCGAAATATTGGATTTGGCTGCATTAACTATTAACCGCAGTTGGCACGTTCGATTTATTGAGTTTATGCCGATCGGCAATGGGGATTTATTTGGCGATAAAGGTTGGGTAGCTTCGGCAGAATTGCGGCAACAAATTAGCGACAAATACGGGTTAGCCGAGTCGGGTGTTCGCGGAAATGGGCCGGCGGATGTGTTTC
This sequence comes from Microcoleus sp. AT3-A2, assembly GCF_036705685.1. Lineage (NCBI taxonomy): Bacteria > Bacillati > Cyanobacteriota > Cyanophyceae > Oscillatoriales > Microcoleaceae > Microcoleus > Microcoleus sp. AT3-A2. The sequence continues at coordinate 4,419 of NZ_JAUBVF010000094.1, read as the reverse complement.
AAATTCCGGGGGCGAAAGGCACTTTAGGATTTATTAGCCAAATGTCCGAGTGTTTTTGCGATCGCTGCAACCGGATGCGTTTGTCTGCTGACGGGTGGCTGCGGCCTTGTCTGCTGAACGAAACGGGTCAAATTGACTTAAAAACTGCTCTCCGCAGCGGGACTCCTACAAGCGAATTGCGCGATCGAGTGCGGCACATATTAGAGATTAAACCGGAGATTAATTTCAAGCAGCGAGATTCGGGAACTACTCAAGGAAATTACAGCCGCACTATGTCTCAAATCGGTGGCTAATTATCTATTATCAGGGATAAGTCAGTCTGGAGAAACGCCCTCGCCTTGCGCGCGGATCGATCATAAGCTGGCGTTACCTGTCCTAGGTCGCAGGACTTCGACATTCAACTCTAGTTTCTCTCCTAGCCACAAAGAATGTTTCGTATGGTCTGCCACATCGTCGCCTGTTTCAGGGTGAATGAGAATATCGAGCCCCTCACGATTCAGCATTAACCAGGGAACCACTTTGCCAAACTGGTCTGGTAAAAATGCAACTTGATACATTGCTTGCGGGTGGGGGCCAATGGGTTTGTCATGCCAACGCCCAAGCTGCACCTCAAACTGAGTCAATCCTTCTCGTACACGCGCTGCGGCATCGCGATTATCAGCGTCGAAGTAAATATGTCCATGAAAACCAACGATGTTAATGGTGTGTTCTTTCATCATTTTCAGTGGATTATTGAGCAGAGATAAACAACTTTATATTAGCTTAACTTGCTGGATGTTTTATTCACTCCTGTAAACTCCTTAAGTTGATATCTCCTCAGTCTTTTCTTTTTGGGTTTCATGCTAGGACAATACCAGTATACTCTCTGCTTCTCTATCTCCAAACTGACTAATGATGTCGATTTCATATTGTAGCATTTGAACAATTTTAGATGTTGAGCAATTGCCAACACGGAGATAAATAAATTTGGGAGGATGACCGTAAAGTAAACTCCGTTGATGAAAGTCAGAATCTTTGGAAACAATCACAAAATCATTAACCTTTGCATATTCCCAAATTTCTGCATCATCAGTATTTGTCAGTCCTAGGGTCTTGACATGAGCAGAATCGGGATACAAACCGATAATTCTCTGAAGAATTCGGTCTGAGAGGTTTTCGTCCAACAGTAGTTTCACAGGGATGCCACAAATAACTTTTTTTCACGATCCGCGGCAAAAGCAAGGCAGGCTTTGATGTCTGCCGAAGTTAATTCTGAAAAATCTTCCAGAATTTCTGCTTCCGTCATGCCACTGGCGAGATATTCTAAGATGTCGTAGACGGTGATTCGCATTCCCCGAATACATGGTTTGCCACTGCGTTTTCCCGGTTCAATTGTGATGATGTCGTGGTAGTCCATAAAGCAATATTTTGTACTAATAAGCGTAATTATAGTTGCAAATAATCCTGGTTGGTTTAGGTCAGGATTTCAGGTTTGAGCAAGTAGTGAGAAAAAAAGAACCCTGACGTTGAAAGTAGCCAAGGCGGATCAGTTTTCTCATGGTCTGCGGCAAAAGCAAGACAGGCTTTGATGTCTGCCGAAGTTAGTAGGGTTTTCCACCAATAAGACTCCAAAATTGGCGGTAGTCCGATCGACACGGGGCCATCACCCCGACACCACAAGCAAGGCTACAAAATGCACCATCTGGCGGGGTTTAGAGGGTTTGGGGATGATTACCACCTTTGGCAGTGGCAAGCGCGTCACAAGCGCATAACTCGCGGGTCTAGTGCGGGTCTAGCGGTGGCGGTCGGAGTGTCGGTCGGAGCGATCGGATTGGAGCGGTGGCGGTCTAGCTTTTTTGCGTCACACTCGCGACTGATAACCCACAGCTTTTTTAAAAACTGGGAGGGTGTGGGAGAGATGAGGTGACAGAGCGGTGAGAGCGCGGTTGAAAATCCGTACAGATTCACAGTTGCTAATCTTTTATGTAAAGAGCTATCATTATTACGCTCTTTCAAAAATTAAAATAATATGCCTTTTCAATCACCAGGCATCTATATTCTTTTAGCTGCTTTATTGTCGAGCGTTTCGTTATTAATTAATAATTGGGTTAACCATAGATTCCAATTGAAGCGAGAAAATCAACAAAGTATTAGGCAAGAAGAAAGTGATCGACAGAAATGGTATCGCGAAAAGATTTTTGATTGTTATAGGACATCGATTCATGTTTTGACAAAATTAATACAAAAATACTTTGAATATGAGGTTAATTTAAGTTTTAACAAAGTTATTACTCAAGACCAAATTGACCTAGAAAAATTATGCTTAGAATTCCATTCGGAATTCAGCATAGTAGTAGCTGGTTATCCAGATAAAGACTCTGAAGAATTTAAAGAAGCATTAAGAAAAATTATTGAAAATCTCAGGAATAACCCTTTGGCTGTGCGGACTCTGGTTACTGAACTTATGGAAAATGATACCAGAATAAAAGGTATAAATAACTAGAAACTTGATGAATCTGTAACGGTGACAGGGCTTAGGCGGGGAAATGTCGCTTTCCAACAAGCTAAATTCTGGTCACAATGAAATAAATGTTACTGAGAGGTAAACGACATGAGCCGAGAGGAAGCAGTGCGACGAATTGAGCAGGTTGCTGATGAAAATTTGACTAAATTAAATTTATTGGGTTTGCAGTTGCAAGAAGTACCACCGGAAATTGTCAAGTGTATGCACCTGAAAAGCCTTTATCTGGGTGACAATCAGATTACCTCCATCCCAGAGTGGCTGGGGCAACTGTCGAGTTTGACAGAGCTTTATCTTTATAACAATCCAATTACCACTATTCCAGACGCGCTGGGGCAACTGTCCAATCTGAAATGCCTTTACCTAGGTGACAATCAGATTACCTCCATCCCAGAGTGGCTGGGGCAACTGTCGAGTTTGACAGAGCTTCATTCTTATAACAATCCAATTATCAATATTCCAGACGCACTGGGGCAACTGTCTAATCTGAAATTGCTTTTCTTCGGTAACAATCAGATTACCTCCATCCCAGAAGCGCTCAGCCAATTGTCCAATCTGAAACACCTTTACCTCAGTGGCAACCAGATTACCTTCATCCCAGAGGCGCTCAGCCAATTGTCCAATCTGGAACACCTTGACTTCAGTAACAATCAGATTACCTCTATTTCAGAAGGGCTCAGCCAATTGTCCAATCTGGAACACCTCCACCTGAGTAACAATCAGATTACTTCCATTCCAGAGGCGGTTGGGCAACTGTCTACTCTGATATGGCTTAACCTCAGTGGCAACCAGATTACTTCCATCCCAGAAGCGCTCAGCCAATTGTCCAATTTGAAAGGTCTTGACCTGAGTAACAATCAGATTACCTCTATCCCAGAGGCGATGGGGCAATTGTCGAATCTGATAGAGCTTCACCTGAGTAACAATCAGATTACCTCCATCCCAGAGACGCTCGGACAACTGTCTAATCTAATGTGGCTTTACCTCGGTAACAATCAGATTACCTCCATCCCAGAAGCACTCAGCCAATTGTCTAATTTGAAACGGCTTAAGCTCCCTAATAATCAGATTACCTCCATCCCAGAGGCGCTCGGACAACTGTCTAATCTGATATGGCTTTACCTCAGTAACAATCACATTACCTCCATCCCAGAGGCGGTCGGGCAATTGTCCAATTTGAAACGGCTTAACCTCCTTAATAATCAGATTACTGAAATCCCGGAGGCAATTCACATCATGAAAAATTTGGAAAGACTAGATTTGCGAGGTAATCCGGTGCTACCCGATCTAGATACTGAGCGTCAAAAAATTGAATCTGAGGGATATTTTGATGCTGAAACTCTTCAAGATGCCAGACGACGGATAACTGCTTCTATTGTACAGCGACAGGGACAGCCTAAATTTCGACGTAAGTTGTTAACTGCCTACGCTGGTCGATGCCCAATAACTGATTGTGATGTAGAGTCAGCTATCGAGGCAGCTCATATAATTCCATATCAAGGTACTCAAACCAATCATTTAACCAATGGTTTACCGCTCAGGGCTGACATACACACTTTGTTCGATTTGCATCTATTATCAATCCGACCCGATACCAATGAAGTGGTGATTGCCCCTGAACTCGTCGGTACTTGTTACCAAAATTTGGCTGAGCGGAAACTGACTTTACCACAGGATCTAAAAACAGCACCAAATCAAAATGCTCTCAGCAAGCATCATGAAATTTTTCTCAGTAAATGCAAAAAGAGTCAGCTACAACGGTGATAAGGTCTAGATGGGGAAAATTGACAATCCCCGCCTAGGTTTTTTTATAGATGTTTCAGCCTCTAAATTAGGAAATGCTCTTAAGCTGTTCGACATCTAAACTGCATTAACTAAGTTACCTTTATTTTTTATTTTTCGGTTCCATTTTATAATTA
>NZ_JAUBVF010000093.1:0-16104 GCF_036705685.1 Microcoleus sp. AT3-A2 | reverse complement strand
AGGTTTCATCCTATTTTACCTTTTTTGGTCTACCCCCTTGACAATTTGCACTTTTTCTTAACTTGTCACAAATGGGTTTAATAGAAAATTGTACTCATATCAATAAATTTATAATTTGCTCTTTCTCTCACCTCTGTAGTTTCTACCTTCTCGGCAGTTCATTTAGTAAATTCTATATTAAAAGCTAATCTTAACTAAAAAATTAAATATAGCACCCTGATGATATCATGCTGGAGGGGAAAATCTCAACCCGCACCTTTACATTAGGCGACGCAACCAGCATGAAAGCTAACGTTTGCGCCCCAGCTAGAGGGATAATTCGATTTTAGGTTTGAGATTTTAGATTTTAGATTTTAGATTTACTCTATGAATCTGGGCGAGCATCTCATTTTTCTAAAAACACTTCTTATGGCTCCTTTCTTCTTCCTCTTTCCTTCTGCCTCCTGCCTCAAAACTCCAATTTCTAACTTAGCTGCTTTCATTGAGATGTTTCCAATCTGGTAGCTTGAAATAATAAATCGCAGAGTGCGTAAGCACCCTGCGATTCACTCAAAAATACTCGTTAGTTACTGCGGTTTTTGACCGTTTTGCATCCGGTTTTTAGCATTTTGTCGGCGCTGCTGCATCAGTTGAGCTAATTGGCTGCGCTGTTCGGCAGTGAGCACTTCTCGCATTGCGAGTGTAATTTCAAATTGAACTTCTTCAAACTGCTGTCTCAATCCCATTATTTGACGGTGTTTTTCGCGTATTTCGCTGGCATTTGCCGTGCCGGACATCATCGTGTTCAATTCTTGTCTGGCTTGGCGGACTGCTTGCATTCGCTGGGAAACTTGGTCTTTGTACCGATCGCGAACTGCCTGCATTTGCTGCTTTTGGTCTGCGCTTAAATTCAGTTTCTCGAACATCCCACCTTCCTTGCCAGCAGGTCGATTTGGTCGCTGATTTTGTGCAAGTGTTTCCGGTTCTAGGGGATTAGGAACTGCTATTGCTGCGGCTGTGCTACCGAGAGTCAGCATTAAAACGGCTAGTGCAGAAATACGACGAATTGACATGAAAATTCCCTCTTTGATATTACTTATTTGTTGGCGGTTGACTCTCAGCACCCGGGCTGAAAGTCAACCAATCTGTTTGTGAGCGATCGGTCATACTTTCTTGGGGAGAATCATGGAGTACACCCTCCCAATTAGTAACTAAAAATGCTTCTAACTGAGCTGTTTCCTTATCTGGCAATTGTGCAGTCTCAAACGGACGGTAGCCAGACCAAAAAACTAGCAAGCTAGCAGCCATCGCAGACGATAAAGCCCACTTAGAAACAGAGGATATTTTTAACCTGTCATCAGACTTAGCTGAGGCACTTAATCGCGTTTTTTTGCGGTGGGTTTCCTGGAAAACACTCGCCTGATTACTTTCGATTGCTGCTAAAATTTTTTGCTCTAAATCTGGTGCAGCTTCAGGAATATGTGGGCGATGTTGCTTCAAGAAATTAACTAACTCTTGGTCGCTGCTTCGGTTATTCATAGCTCGCTGACACCTTCTTTTTGCAAAAATTGTCGCAGAGAATTTCGGGCATAAAACACGCGAGATTTGACGGTTCCCGCAGGCAGCCCCAAAATTTGGGCTACTTCTTTTTGCGGGATGTCTTCTAAGTCGTGCAGCACCAAAACGCTGCGTTGTTCAAAGCTCAATTGCTCCAGTCCCCGCTGCACTAAATCTTGATAGTGCAACTGCATCAAGTCCGATGTGTTATCTTTGAGAATAACCCGATCCATTACTTCTTGATTTTTGAGTTGGGAGTCAAAAGAATGCTGTTTAGCAAATGCTTGTCTTTGGTCAGAAGCCACATTCCAAGTGATTCGATAAAGCCAAGTAGAAAAGTTTTCCTGGTGCTTGAGTTTGGGCAATCCTTTCCAGACTCGCAGGAATACTTCTTGTGCTAAATCGTCAAGAAGTGAAGGGCCACAAAGTTGATAAAGGGTTGACCTGACTTTGTGTTGGTAGCGTTTGTAAAGGTAGCGAAAGCAAGTGCGATCGCCCTTTAAACATTGAGCAACTAAGTCCGAGTCGGAACAGTCATCGGTTAAAACATTGGCTGACACAGCTAACACCTGTGAAGTCTCCCCCACCAGTTCGTTATCTGAAGTGTTTAGACAGGGCGATCGCGAAAAAGGTTCAAAGGACTGAAAATTTTTTTTCGACGAGGCGGCAGGTAGGGAAACGGGTAATTGCTCAACCCCCTTGACAAGAAGACGAGATAGACATTAGATGAAGGAATGGAAAAACTCCCAGACTTAAAGCAACTATCGAACGAGGCAAAAGAAGCCTTGATAGTAGAGCTATGGCAAGAAATCCAAAAACTTAGCGTAGCATTAGCCACATACGAACCAAAACCCGGCTCATCTCCCACCAAAACTAGCAAAAATTCCAGCACTCCACCGTCCTCATGATTCAAGCCCAACATTCGGCTATCGAAAATTGAGGGCATAAAAAGACAAAGAAGCCTAGGAAGACCAGGAGGGGGAAGAGAACTACATCCTCATCCCGACCAAACAATCATCGCCCAAGTTAAAATTGTCCCCAGTGTGGAGAGAAAGTCAGCGCCGCCGCACAAAAATTGCAATCCGTCTACGAAAAAATCGAACTACCACCAATTCGTCCCATCATCACCCGAATCGAACGTTATTGTGGTCAGTGTGCCTGCTGTCACACCGAATATGTTGCACCTGTACCATTGGGAATGGAACCAGGCTCACCGTTTGGCAGTTCAATTCAAAGCTTAGTCACATATCTGCGTTACACTCATTCCATCAGTTACGAACGGCTATCGTCCATATTTGCATCTGTGTTCTAGGAGAACATCGTCCTAATATCTGGGTGTCAGATTTATTTAGCGCTCAAAAAAATCATCCAGCGCCACAATGGCAAGTGTGTTTGGCTCATCAATTGCGGGACTGCCAATATGCGATTGATGCTCTTGACAGAATTTTTGCCCCAGCGATGAAGAGGTTATTATTAAGGGCTTTTATCATCCATCGACGACGAGAAAAAATCGACGATGCCAGACTCAAGCGATACCGAGAAAATTTACAGGAAAGATTAACCGGGATTTTAAATTTAGCGCCACATCATCCAAATGGTATCCGGTTACGAAAACGCTATGGTGGGCTAATTGACAATTTATTTCTATTTCTGGAAGATGCGGGGATTCCACCAACGAATAATAGTAGTGAACAGGCGATTAGGATGAGCGTGATATTTCGCCGTGTGACTAATGGCTTCCGTTCTCCATGGGGGCGAGATTTATTTGCAGCAGTTCGTTCAGTTGTCAATACTGGGAAGCGTCAAGGTTTAACTGCTTATCAATCTATTCAACAAGCTCTCTCTATTGATGGCTCGCTTTTTTTCCCTAGTTGAGCAATTACAAAATATTTAACTTTTATCAAAGAACTTAGGCCGGGGATTAAGCTTGATTTATTAGTATTATGGAGTTGTTGTTTGAAATGTAAAATACGTTTAGCTTGCCTTTCTGAAGTTCAACCAGACGGTAAAATAAAAATATTTTATTGTTGAGCACCGATATTACGCTCTCAAGAAAATTTGAGTATTATCAGGCTCATTTTCAGATTGAGTTTATTTTTCGTGATGCCAAACAATTTACGGGTTTATCCGATTGTCAATCTCGTAGTAGTCAACGCCTTGGTTTTCATTTTAATGCCAGTCTCATTGCTCTAAATTTAGCAAAATATGAAGCTTATAATCGTCATTCATCTCCAGAGTTCTTCGTGTTTTCAATGACCTATTATAAACGCCGGGAATTCAACAGACATCTACTTTACACCTTTATTAACAAGTTAGATTTAGACCCTAACTTAATTTTAAATCACCCTAACCTTCCCTCCGTCCTATCTTATGGTACTCTCGTTGCTTAAAAACTGTCCGAAGTATTGTATGATAAAAATTTCTAATTTAATGGTAAGAGTGAAGCGGGCAATGCTCACCCTACAAATAGAGTCCTCGATCGCCCTAATCTAAAATCTATGAGCACCCAATTCTTTGCCCAAAATCCCTTGTCAGTCAGTTTCGCCGATGTGGAGGCGGCGGCAAATCGCTTGCAGGGCAAAGCTTTCAAGACGCCGGTGCTGACTTCGGAAACTTTCAACAAACGCACAAATTCTCAGGTATTTTTCAAGTGCGAGAACTTTCAGCGCACGGGTTCGTTTAAATTTCGGGGTGCTTGCAATGCTTTGATGCAGCTATCTGAAGCTGAAAAACAGCGGGGAGTGCTGACTTTTTCTTCGGGAAATCACGCGCAGGCGATCGCCCTGGCGGCACAGTTGTTGGGAATTCCTGCTACTGTTGTCATGCCGGCAGACGCGCCAAAAGTCAAGCAAGAGGCGACTCGCGGCTACGCCGCAGAGATTATTTTGTACGATCGCACTCAAGTTTCCCGCGAAGAATTAGCGGCTAAAATTGGCGCCGAACGGCACTTGACAATTATTCCTCCTTACGATCATGCGTGGGTGATTGCGGGACAAGGTACGGCGGCGTTGGAATTAATCGCAGAAGTTGGGGAGTTGGATTTGCTGTTAGTTTGTTGCGGTGGCGGGGGTTTGCTGTCGGGATGCGCGATCTCCGCAAAAACTTTGTCTCCGCAGTGTAAAGTAATAGGAGTAGAACCGGAGCAAGCAGACGATGCGGCGCGATCGTTCCGCACGAAAACGCTACAAACTGTTACTAACCCAGATACGATTGCTGATGGTGCGCGCACGCCATCTTTGGGGAAATTAACATTTCCTTTGGTTCTGCATTATGTTGATGATATGGCAACAGTTTCCGAAGACGCAATTCGCCAGACAATGTTTTTTATTTTGGAACGCATGAAGATAGTTGTGGAACCCACGGGAGTGTTAGCAGCGGCGGCTTTGTTGTCCGGTGTGGTGCAGGCTAAAAATGCGAGGATTGGCGTAATTGTTAGCGGCGGAAATGTGGATTTGAGCGAAGTTAAGCTGTTTTTTTCAGTGTAATTAAGTCTGGCACTTTGTTAGTTCGTCAGTCCGACAGTCCGCCCGGGGTTTTAACCCCTGTCTAATAGCAAAAGTCCTCTCAAAACGACTGGAAAGCATTTTTTATTTTTATATTTAGTCCACTGAAGTGGACTTGCTCTGTGAGACTGGGCTTTAAACCCCCGGCGGACTTTCGGGCAAACGCCAAATATTTATGCAAACGTCAAATATTCATGCAAACGCAAAATATTAATATTGACAAATTTAACCAAATTAAAGAGTAATCTGATAAAATGCTTCCACAACAAACTTCGATTTAATAGCATAATGTCTTCAGAAACAAACTCAGCGGCTCAATCTACAACTGGTGCAGATGCGATCGATGTTGCGATCGCCTCTGGAATCGACTTTGACGGTACTCCGATTCCGCAAGCAAAATTAGACCTCTACAAGCAAGTGATGGGATTAGAAGCCGGCAGACAGCGCAGTGGCGTGTCAAATACAATGCGATCGCGCATTGTCCGAATCGGTGTCAAACATCTGCCTCAAAACGAGCTCGATAAAATGCTCGTTGCTGCTGACTTCGCCCCGCTGAAAGATAAAGAAGTTGCGTTTTATTACGGCGGAAAGTAAAAATTTCTACCCTTCTAGATAGATGAATAGTCATCCCCGGATCGGTGAAACTTGGGACAAATCCTAGCAGAGGGTCAGTTTATGAACACTAACGGAAATACCGTCATCAGCAACCTCGAGTATGATTTGTTAACAGTTCTGCAAAACAAGTCTGAAGCTTTGAAAGCCTACGATACTTACATGAAAGATGCTCAGGAAACAGGTTCTCAGCCTTGTGCTGAGCTGTTTCAAAAATTGCAGCAAGCTGACATGGAGCACGCGCAGGAAATTCGGCAGCACCTTCAACAGGTAATGCAGAAAGGCAAGATGTAAAGCTGGTGCAACTCGCTGTGCAAGTCATGAATTATGAGTTAAGTAGCAGCTATGAGGTAAAGAGTTTTGGATTCACAACTCATCTTCAATTCCTTAAACTCTTTCTCTACCGAGCGATGGAAACATCAATCTGACCGCTCAACCAATGTCGCTTACAACTCTTAATTCATAACTAGCAACTGGTGAGGCAAATCCTTGAAACTTCAGCTACGGGTAGGGACTTAGGCTTTGCTTAAGTCCTTACCTATCTAGTGGTACAGGTTATAAAATCTCCGGTTTCAAAGCTCGTTCCATCAGCGATAAAACAGCTTGTTCAGGAGTAATTTCACCATTTAATAAGCGATAAACTTGACGAGAAACAGGCACTTCAATGCCGCGTTGATTAGCTAAATCAATCAACACATTAGTAGTATTGACCCCCTCAGCCGTGCTCTGCAATTCCTGCAAAACTTCCTCTAAAGATTTGCCTTTAGCCAATCCGAAACCAACCCGATAATTGCGCGATAAAGGACTGTTGCAAGTAGCGAGCAAATCTCCCAAACCAGACAAACCATAAAAAGTTTCTGCACGAGCTCCCAAACGAACTCCCACCCGAATCATTTCCGGCAAAGCGCGAGTCAGCAAAGCAGATTTAGCATTAGTTCCTAATTGTAAACCGTCGCAAACACCAGCGGCGATCGCAAATACATTTTTCAAAGTTCCACCTAACTCAGTCCCCAGCGGGTCTTCATTCACATAAACCCGAAAAATATCGGAACTGTAAATATTTTGCACTTGCTTGGCCGCCGCTAAATCCAAACTCGCCGCTACCGTTGCAGCCGGCAAGCCCTGCTGAATTTCCTCGGAAAGATTGGGGCCAGAAAGTACCACTATTGAATTGTTAGGAAAGGCATTTTGCCAAATTTGAGATGGAGTGCGCGTAGTCGCGGGGTCTAAACCTTTGGTGACAGTAGCTATAATTGTACTGGGAGTTAACTCTAAAGCCAAAAGTCGATCGACCGTTGCTCCAACTCCTTTCATCGAAACTGCGGAAACAACAACATCCGCACCTGTTATAACTGATTCTAGATTAACAGAACTGCTGCGCGACCACAAATTAACTCGAGATCCTTTTTTGCCTCCCAGATTTGCCAGTGCCGAACCCCAAGCACCTCCGCCTAATATTGTCAAGATTGCCATAGAATTTAGTTTAATGAATTTAACCGCAGATTAACACAGATAAATCACCGATAAATCATAGCAATCAATCTGCGTTAATCCGCGTGCATCTGCGGTTAAAAAATCCTCACCCTACAAACGCGGACGCAATCCATAATGACGGTAACGCCAATAATCTCGTAAAATGCGATCGTGATCGAAACACAATTGATCGGGAATCTGCCAAGATTCAAAAAATTGTAAATTTTTAGCATCGTCGGCGGCTTGAGGTTCGCCCGTTGCAGAAGCCAAGAATACAATACTGATAGTGTGTTGGCGCGCGTCGCGATTTGGATCAGAATAAACGTAAAATTGCTCAATTAATTCTACATTCAAACTCGTTTCTTCTAAAGCTTCGCGTTTGGCCGCCGTTTCTACCGCTTCCCCGTAATCGACAAAGCCGCCGGGAATTGCCCAGCCGTAGGGAATATTGCGGCGTTCTATGAGTACGATCGGCCGATGGGGGCGATCGGCTAATTCGATGATAATATCAACAGTAGGAGCGGGATTTCTATAAGTCATTTGCGAAGGAAGAAGGAAGGCACGACACGGATTTTGACACGAATACACGGATTAATTTCAACTGGTTCGGAGTTCCTTCTTCCTGCTGAATCATGCTAAACCGCGAATTAGTACGGGCTGCTTTTGCAAAACCTCTGCATAAAGCTTTTCCAACTCAGTAATATTCTGACTGAGAGTGTACCGCTCGATCGCCCGTTTGCGTGCTTTTTGACCAAGCAGCATTCCCAACTCAGGATGATCGCAAAACAGCGGCAGCAAGGTTTGCAACTGACTTCGTACCCGCTGAGTGTTCAAAACTATCCCCGCGCCTTCCTCCAATGCCTCGCCGTCAGCACCAGCATCCGTTGCTAAACAAGCTAAACCGCAGGCCATCGCTTCCAGCAACGACAGCGACAGTCCCTCCACCAAAGAAGGCAAAATAAATACGTCTGCACCCCGCAGAATTTCGATCCGGCGTTCCTCCTCGGCGACAAATCCGAGCCACACAATGCCATCATCTTCGCCGTAAAACAGTTGCAGCGAGGCCGCTAGGGGCCCGTCGCCTACGATCGCCAATACGTTCCCAGGGCCAAAATTACAGTGCTTCCAGGCCTTGAGCATCGACTCGACATTTTTCTCCTGGGCAATGCGGCCTTGGTAAACAAAAACTCGATCGGCCTTTAATTCCGACTTCAACCCCGAAGGCCCTGGAGAATATTTAACAGCATCCACGCCGTTGGGAATCACAGCCACCCGTTCCTGTGGCACTCCCAACTTCACCAATATATCCCGCTGAATCTGAGAAAAAACGATCGTCGAGTCGTAGTTCGCTAAAAACGGAGCGTAAAGTTGATACATCAGGTGTTGGGTTCCCGATGTCAAATTGCGTAATTTGCGATCGAACGGCGGGTGAAAAGTCGCCACCAGAGGCAAATTCAATTCTTGACAAATTTCCGGCAGCAAAAAGTCTAGAGGTGAAAGCGTCAGGGAAGCGTGAACAACATCGGGTTTGAGCCGCCGCAGAGATTTCATCAGCACTGTGCGGGACTTGAGAGTGGGAATCGTATAAATTTGCGATTTGTAGTGACAGGGTAAAGAGACTTCGTTGCAACTCGCGGACGAAAGCGAATTGGTATATGAGGTTTGAGCAATTCCCTTGCCCCATGAACCATTTGCCATGCTCCACCCCGTATTGTTCCTGTCCAGTGGGCCCGCTTCTTGGGCAAAATGCAGGAAACTAACCTGGTATCCCCGGTCTAATAGTGCGTTGGTGACTTCCCTGGAGTAAGTGACGTTACCGCAAAAAGGTGATTTTTTTCCTAGCCAAGCGATGTGCATTCCAGTAAATCAGAGTTTGTTATTTTTTAGGTTCGATCGACTTTGCTATTTGTGCTACGGAAAATATACCAGGTTAAGACACCCCCAGCCATCGCTAATCCTGCTAAAGCCAAAAATACTGTCGGCAAGCCCAGAAATGTTTCGGCTACCCCAGCCAAAGCCAACGGTAAACTCAAAGCAATATTAGTGGCATTGTTTTGCAGTCCGAAGACTTTTCCCCGCATTTCTTCTGGAGTTTCTGCTTGAATTGTAGTCTGCATCGGCACTCCCACCAATGAGGCAAATAAACCCAACAGGGTAATGAACAGCACCGACAGCCACAAATGGTGGGTAAACGCAGAAAGGCCCATCAGAGCAAGTGCCATGCCAACAGATCCGATTAAACTCAGTTGGGAGTGAGAAAATTTATGGCCGAGATAGCCGACTGTCGTCGCCCCAGCAGCCATACCCACGCCCACTGCAGCCAGCAAAAAACCGAATTGCGATGCTTTCATACCGGGGAGGATTTCTGCCAGCCGAACTGCTAGAACTGCCAAGGCTGCAAAAATGGAAAATAGAATAATTAGTTGAATTAAAGCATTGCGGACTTTCGGCTGATCGTTGATGTAACGCAGGCCATCTCGCAAATCTGCTAAGGGGTGGGGCGGTTCGTGTTCGGCATCGTTTTTTTCGCCTGTTTTCATCGCCAGCAACAGCACTCCGGCGAAGGCGTAACTTCCGCCTACTACTAATTCTTTGCCGATGCCGAGTCCGCCGCCGAGGTTGGAAAATAGGGTGTCAGCTAAAGCTAGTAAGGGTTCTCCGACTGCGAAGCCAATAATCACCGACCCCATCATGGTTGTGGTGTAGAGGGAGTTTGCCGATAGCAGATGGCGGCGTTCCACAATTAGGGGAATCACTGACTGTTCTGCTGGGGCAAAAAATTGAGTTAGGGTCGAGACTAGGAATGTTACTAGCAGCAGTAAGCAGAATCCGAGCGGCAGTTGACCGAGTTCCCACCCGTCCGAGAGCCACAGCAGCACGGGCAATGTTAAAACAAAGCCTCCCCGCAGGAGGTTTGTGGCTACCAGCACTGCTTTTTTCGACCACCGATCGACATACACACCTGCGGCGGCCCCAAACAGCACTGCGGGAATGGTAAAGGCGATCATGATTGCCGATACCCATCTGCTGATGGTTTGATCTGGCGCTTGAAAGCGGCTGGCTACCAGGGCGATCGTCAGTACGAGATAAACTTTATCTGCTAGTTGGGAAAAAACTTGCCCACTCCACAATGCTAGAAAATTTGGGTTTTTGAGCACCGGCAGGAATCCCGTTGCTTTTTCGGGAATTTCGGCTACTGCTTCGGATAGTTCTGCTGCTGGCTCTGGTGTGGGAACCGGGGGGATTGCTTCGGTTTGTTGGCTTTTGCCGTTGCTTGACTCTGTTTCGGGAGTTGTGGGATATTTATCCATTTCTGAGTGTTGGACGTTGCTCCATTGTCGATCGGCGGAGACGGGATAAGAGTCAAACTCTGGAACATTTTCTCGTTCTTCCATCTTGTGGTGGGTCACAGCTAACACAGATATTCTCAAATCAGAATCAGACAGTCGCATCATAGGATTTGGGGTGGATGGCCTGGGATGGTGGAGGTTGGGGGGATGGGAATTTGAAATTGAGGGGTTAACCCTTAAGTTAATTAATAATCTCGTAACTTTATCTCTATCTATTATCTGATGTTGCAACAACCTTGAAAATTTACCTGAAAAGGCCGGCAGGTTCGGGTATCCGGCAGGCTGGGGGTGCGATGTACGATGTTCGTTCACCTCTTTAAGTCAACACTCACAATTTAAAACTCAAAACTCTCTAAGTAGGTGTCGATCGAGCTTCCCGAACGAATCGTGCAACCTAAATGATACTGGGCATATTGCCGCAAAATATTTTCTACTGATACCCAAGCTGTTCGATCGGTAATCCCCTCTCCTAGTTCTGGACTAGCCAACTGTTGCAGCGCTGCTAATTCTTTAGCATTAATCTCGAAATTTGTCAAGTGTTTGCTGCTATTCATTTGCCGGGAACGGGAGGCGGATCTGGACAAGCTACCGATTTCTGAAGAGAGTTCTGCCTCTAGGTTAGCTAGCTCCGACAAGCTGAAGGTTCCCCCAGAGGGTATACTAAACCCGGTTTGCCAGTTCGGATCGGTGAAATTTGGGATGAGCGGGTGTCTGGTGGCGCAGCAAACTTGGACTTGGGGCGCGAGGCCGGCTAAGGCTAGCAAGTGAAAAATGCCGTGGGCGAGGTGAGCAATCAGCACGGCGGCCGATTGGATTTCTGTGCGATCGGACAAACGCTCCAAACGGCTCAAATGTTCGCCCAGCAACCAAAAGAGTTCTTCTTGGGGTTCATCGGAAAGGGCGCTGGCGATCGCCAATTCGGCCAGATATTGCGAGGCTGCGAGTTTCCCGAGGTGGCGGCTCAAACCCGGATGGGATTCTACGGTGCTGGCTTGGGTAATTTTGTCGAGCGATCGGCCTTTGGCAATTAGCAATTCGTTGACAACAAATAATTCGCTTCTACCGCCAATGGTCGATCGTTGTTTGCGAACACCGGGTGCTACGGCTCGAATTAAGCCGAATTCTCGCGTCAAAATTGTCAGCACTCGATCGGATTCGCCGATGGGCGCACTCTTGAGATTGATTCCAGTTGCTTTGTAAGTTCGAGTCACTCGATTTTAGATTTTAGATTTTAGATTTACTACAATACTTCGGACAGTTTCATTGTCCTCGTTGGTCGATCGACCGAGAATAGTCATTCTACTCTTAGCAATTAAAAACTGTCCGAAGTATTGTTACTAGACAGTAGCAAAAACAGTCCAGGACGCAGAACTTTTAGTTGTAGAGTGCGTAAGGGCGCACCAATTCCCAATTAGCCATTACCAATTAGCCATTGCTAATGACTAATGACTAATGACTAATGACTAATGACTAATGACTAATGACTAATGACTAATGACTAATGACTTTTATCTAAATTATCCCGCTGGCGAAGTAATTCAGGCCCGCGAGAAGTCCCCAAACGAGTTGCCCCAGCTACTACCAAATCTAGAGCTTGTTCATGAGTACGAATTCCGCCCGCCGCTTTAATCCCGATCCTTCCCTTCGTAACTTCCTTCAGCAGTCGTACATCGTCAACTTTCGCCGGGCCAAAAAAGCCAGTGTTGGTTTTGATGTAAGCGACGCCGGCTTCCATACAAATCTCAGCCGCTAATTGTTTTTCGGCATCGGAAAGGAGCGAACTTTCGATAATTGCTTTAATGGTGAGATTAGTTTCTTCGCAAATTTGGGCTAATTCCCGGTGGAATTCGTCGATTCTTCCAGCTTTCAACAATCCTAAGTTAACGGAGACATCTAACTCTACGGCTCCATTATCGGCAGCTTCTAGAGCTTCGTAAATTTTCACCGTTGAAGTCGAAGCACCGGTGGGAAAACCAATAACTGTACAGACTTTGGGACGTTTGCCGTGCAGCAGCTCAACTGCTTGTCTGACGTAGGCGGGATACACGCAAACTGTGACAAAGCCAAATCTCTCGGCTTGTTGGCAACAGTTTTCTACTTGCTCTGGCGTAGCGGTGGGGTCGATCAGGCCGTAGTCGATCAAGGGGGCAATATCGATGTCTGCCTGGTTTGCAGCCATTGCTGTTTTTTCTCCGAAGTAATTACTTCCTTATTATGTAGCGAATTTACCAAATCTTCGACCGAAAGCAGCCAGGGTACAACCCCCCGCATTCCTGCGTGAGGTCGCTTTCTCCAATTCTTCAATCTAAAATCTAAAATCTAAAATCTAAAATCGATTGACTTTACTCCGGGTTCTAGCAAGTATAAATACTCAACTTGCTGCTCGTAAAAACTCTTGTGGGAATTGGTTTACCAATTTATGTCTAAAAAATAATATTTTGGTATCTCCCTTTAGATACATTTTTGCTCTTTCTTTAGGTATACTTTGTTAAAAGGACTTACGGTAGAGCCTGCGTCAGCTACGCTAGGGCAGAGCCTGGTAGCGGCTACTGTTTTTACTTTTAGTAGTGCTTTAAAAACATAAAAGCCAGTGCCAAGCATGAATCATTTAGAACTCGAACAAGAAATTGGGAAGATGGCTAGAGCGATGATGAGTCGAAATAGCTTAATTGGTAAAGATTTGATTGCGGATCTCAGAGAGCGGGTGTCTGTTGACAGTTTAGCTGCTTTGATGATTGTCAGTATTGAGCGTTTGATTTGGTATGACTGCGAGTCCGTGATCTGGAGTTTGAGTTATTTGATTCCTGCTGACGTGATGGAAGAAATTCGCCGGATTACTGCGCTGATTGTTTGCCAGCGGTTGATGGGCCAGGGTTTTCTGCTGGGGAAAGATTTTAGTATTGATGCCACAGGCCAGTTGCTGTTGAGTGAGAATGCTAAAACAGCGGTTGTGGTTGCTTGAATTGGGCAAGCAGAAATAGGAGTCATTAGCACTAGGAGATTTGCAGTTAGACTGGGGGCGCCCTAGGACTCTTTGTGTAACTGCAAACCTAATTCGGGATGCGGTAAGAGTTACGTGATTCACGCAGAGTTAAGATTCGCACCAGCTCTAAAAAACGATGAGTGCGGTTAGCGAAAAGAGCTTTTTACCAGAGGAAAATAGTTAGTTTCGACCGCAAATTGTTGAGGTTGTTACTGGCCGAGTGTACGGGCGATCGCCCTGTATCAAATTTTTCAGATTTTTAGTGGAATTACAGTTTTACTCCAGCTATGGTTTCATGTAGAATCATCCCTAAGATAGATACAAAATATTATGAACTTAATTCAAAACTTGGAAGCGGCTTGGTATTACCATCTGGGCTCGCGCCACCTCGAAGCTAACGATGATCATGGTGCTCTGGCGAACTTTAACAGAGCATTGAAGTTGCAATCAGATCATTATAAGGCTTGGTTCGGCCGAGGTATGGCTCTGGGGAAATTAGAACGGCACTTAGAGGCGCTGAAGAGTTTTGATGAGGCCTTGGCGGTGGAGCCGAATGCGAGCTTTGGCTGGCACAACCGGGCTATTGCTTTAGGAAAGTTGGGCCGCTGGTTGGAGGCTCTCAATAGTTTTGACCGGGCTCTGGAGTTCAGTCCTTGCGCGGCGAGTATTTGGCACAACCGGGGACTGACGCTGATCGATATGGGGCTTTACGAGAAGGCGGTTCTGAGTTTTGATCGCTCTTTAAATTTGTACCCGGAGGCTGCTTGGGTGTGGTACAACCGAGGTAATGCTTTGTTGGAACTCAAGCTTTACTATCAGGCGCTCAACAGTTTTGACCGGGCGATCGAGTTTAAGCCTGACGACGCGAAGGCTTGGTACAATCGCGGTATAGCTGCGAACTCTATGGGACTTTACAAACAAGCAGTGGCTAGTTTTAGCCGATCGATCGCTCTACAACCTGGCAGAGCCGATGCTGTGGGCGAACGGAGAGTTGCTTTGGAGAAATTAATAGGTTTAAATCAGAGAAATGCCAAGTTCACTCCCACATCTGAGCGTCCCTTAGAAGATTATTTAATTTGGTACAACCGGGGTGTGGAATTGGCGCGAAAAGGCTGCTACTCTGAGGCGATTGCTTGCTACGAAACAGTCTTAGAAATAAATCCTGATTTTGCCAACGCTTTTTACAATAAAGCTTGCTGTTATGCGCTACTGGGATTCGCTGATTTGGCCCTTGACAATTTGCAGCGGGCTGTTGAGTTTATCCCTAATTTATACCGAGAGCTAGCTTTAGCTGACTCTGATTTAAGCTGCATTTGGAAACAAGAACGTTTTGAAGCGCTGATCCAAGGTTGATTTTACGCAAAAAACAAAACAGCTCGCCAATGGGGCGAGCTGTTTTTTTGGGCGGTGCAAATTCGATCGCCCGACAGTATTTGTGCAATCTTTGCTATTGCACAGAAACTCGGATTGAGGGCTTGACCGGCCTCTTGGCAACTACGATTACCCGGTAAGTGCCGGATTCCGGTAGTTGAGCAAAAGTTTGACCTTCGCCTTGATCCAGGAGTGCTCCCGACGGAGATTGGATCGCCAGATCTAGATTTTTGTTGCTAGAGCTCGCCCTAATTGTCTGTCCCTGCTTGCCTTGAAGTGTGATCGGCTGGATTTGGTAGCCGGACATTTTGAGTTTGACTGTGGCTTGTTTTTCCTTGAATGCTATGGGAATTGCGCGATCGGGCCGATAAGTCCACTTGGCGCTAAAGTCGCGTCCGATTACGAAGCTGGTGGTTTCACCTTTGGGGGTAACTCGCACGCGATAGATACCTGACTCTGGCAACTGGCCAATCCACTGATTATCTGACTTTTCAATAACCCCCATATTTTCACCATTGGGACTGTACAGTTCGGCTGTCAGTTGTCCCGCCCACAGGGAGAGAGTAAGTTCTCGCCCTTTGATGCCTTCAAAAATATAGGTGGTGGGTTGGTTGATGGTTTCTCGGATTTCCGAGGTTGACATTCGCTTGATAGGTTCGAGGTTTGAAGCTGATTCAGAGGTAACGGGTTTGTTAAGGGTTTCTGTAATTTCCGAGGCAGCCATCAGCTCGCTCGGCGCAATTTTGGGGGCTACTGGGCTGGCAAATACTGATTTTGCCGTCATCATGAGTAGCATTCCAGTCAGTAAAATTAGTTTTTTCATGTCGCACTTCCGAGGGGGGGGTAAGGAGTTGTATATGGTTACTTGTATTTGCCTGTTTTCACCGGATTAAATCTGGCGATCGCACAGAGGCTACAAGAGGATATAGGATACACGTAAATATCCCGTACTTGCACAAAACCTGCTGGTAGCAAATTGGCAGTGCGGGAGCTAAGTAGTAGCCTCAATTTGTCGGGACATTTTAATGATACTCCTTACGCATAATATCATCACAGAATATTAGTAATTTTTTCTAGGGAAATTAAAATTTTTTCCGAGGTTCTTGCTAAAGAAATGCCCACACCCAAAAAACGCGGTGTCTGGGATTCTGGCTCTGCCTTGCTACTAGAAAAGGGCTAGCACCCCACGGGGTGAGAACCCCTAGTACAGCTCGGCGTAAATACACAGACTATTAGGCCGCCAAGACTTTACCCTTATATGTCCACTTAAAAGGCT